>NZ_JBQIKP010000021.1:0-68494 GCF_056796775.1 Schaedlerella sp. | reverse complement strand
GTAGGAGCATTTGTTTTAAGGCGCTCTTACTTGCAAAAAATAAATCGCTGCGACATGAAGCTATAACAGTACAACAGCCATCGCGCAGCGATTTTGTTCAAAGTTACTTTTGCAAAGGAACGTAAAGTCTGAGCTATCAATCAATATTTACATAAAGAATCACAAGATATCGTTCCCAACCTCCCTTGCCAGACTACTGCTTTTTATGCTGACATCATATCAAACGGGGCCAGGTGTTTCATCGTTCCTGCTTTTATTTAGACGAATGGATGTTTTATCCTATGTGCGAAGAAAAAGTTTCCTGGCATTTTATTGAAACGTTGCAATAGCCCCAAATAATGCAAGATTTTATTCAAAATTTTTTAAGCGTCAGAGCTGCTTTCAGACAGGCTTTCTCACCGCATTGTCATAAAACCGAAAATAATCCGGCCGGTGCCTGGACTGGGTATATTCAAACATTACCCCGTCGCTGTTGTAAGTCTGGCTGCTGACCACTGCCATGCAATTATAATTCCCGGCATCGATTTTCAGATATTTTTCGTCGATCTCCGTCAGCTTTTCCACCGTCATGATCCGTTTGCTGTTTACGATCGTCATGTGCAGTGTCTGTTCCAGATACTGATAAATGGAATTTTCCGCGATTTCCTTTGTAAGTCCGGGAACCGCTTCCTTTAGAAAATAATTATGGCTCAGGATCAGCGGCAGCTCGTCCAGATAATGCAGACGCTGAATATAATAAACCTCCGCTCCGGCAGGAAATCCCATGGATCGGGCCTGCTTTTCGCTGACCGTACACTCGGTAAATAAAAGCACCCGTGTGATCGGATGATGGCCGTTCCGCAGGGCGGATTCCCGGAAGCTCTGAAACCATACGAACTTATCGTTCTGGGAAAAGGTGAGCCAGGAGTTTTTTGAGCTTACAAAGATTTATTACCACCGTCTGGCCTGGGTGGACGATTTCAAAAAGGTACAGGATCAGATCCTGAAATTCGCGCCCACAGTCCCGGAGGAAAAAACATATGATTACTATGATCTGTTCCTGGAAAGACTGAAAGGAAAGATAGAGCCTGCCACCAGCGGCCACGGCTCCATCGACCTGATCGTGCCCGGCTGTCCAAAGTCATACTGGGAGAGCATGAAGAAGATGAAAGAATCCTTTCACAGATTGAAAAGGCAGCTGTCGCAGGCCGCAACGCGTTTATCGACCGATTTGGGATTTAAGCTGGATTCCGGCTTTTTGAGTACAGGCTGTAAGGCCGCCCTGGAAACCGTACGATGCGGTGAAAAAGAAATCATAGACTTAATAGAATGTGGAATGAACGCAAGGGACTGCATTATTTCAAATTGTAAAAACGGCAGCATTCTTATTTCAAGGCCAGAATGCAGGATCAGTGATTACGCAGAGGATGATCTGGTGGACGTTTCTGTATATGGAAAGCAATTTACATCCATGCGGTTGCTGTCACGATATTTGGAGGAAGTATAAATGTTTTCAATTGATGATGTGAGAATCCCGATCAGGATCATGCTTGAGCCTGGAATCTATACGTGCGGAAATATATCTGCAAATGGAAAGACGAAATTGCTGAATCTGTGTAAGGAGTACGGGATTGCGGGATTCCCGGTATATGGTTATACCTACAATGACTTTTTAAATCATGTGCCATTTTCCGTTCAGGAAGATATATGGCTCGTTTTTATCGATCGATATGATTTATTGAAAGAGCAGTTCGCTCCGCAATTTGATCACTGGCCGGATGTGATTTTTATGGTCGATTGTAAGACGGACTGCGCGGCGCTGGAAGATTCCCAGGAATGCTATATCAATATGGAAAGCGACAGGATCACCGTATGGAATGTGTAATATACTTTGAAGATTATCAGAAGGATGTGCTGAGTAAGCTATATACATCTGCTTATGAAGAAGAAAATGCATCCATAAGATTTTCAGGCGGAAATGGGAAATTAGCACCAGAAATGGAACGGCTGTTATACGATAATCCGGAGGTTTTTATAATTGCAGTTTTGGATATGGTTCCTGAGAACAGTGATATTGTAACAATATACAACCATTTGAAGATGATAGGTAAACTGCATCCTGAATTTCAAAGGCGATATATCATTATTCCAAATGTTTGTGCAGAATATCGATTTATCAAGGCATTCAAGGAACGTAAACTCTTCCGGAGCCGTGAAGATGTGGATTTGTGTTTGAATAAAGGGGACTATAGAAAATCCTCATTGCTGAATCAACTTTTTCTGGAAGAAGGAGTATATCATAAGAATTTTGAAAAATATTGTAAGTTTATCTTGAAATATACGGTCAATCATTGTATCAGCATTGATTCGGTTGAAAATGAGTTGTTTCAAAAGTTTTATCTGGAAGATTGTGATTGTAAAGACTGTGATTTCAGCAGGGAGTCGCTTAAGGATAAGTTTATAGATGAGTATGAAGCCACGGAAAGGATATGCCGGAATACTGTCATGGGCGGCACGGAGCAGGAAAAGAGAAACTGCGATCAATTTCTCGAATTTATCCGGACGGCGGGGCTGGATACGCTTTAGAGCATCCGGTCCGTCCATTCAATAAGCTTCTTTTTTTTTCAATATTCCCGTTTATATCAGCCAGACAGGAGGCGGGTGAAGCTTGTTTACGCCGAGGTGGAGTACAAGAACACCAGCAGCCAGACATATCATGACGCGTGGTACTTCGCGGACCTGATTCCAATCGTAAAGAACGGCAATACCTGTCAGGTATTCGACCGTGCGAATGAAACCTGCGATTACGTAGAAAATGAAAATACCGGCGTGCGGAATATTATGTGCTATGCGGATGTTTCCGGAGGCGGAAGCGGACCGAAAAATTATATTCCGGAGATCAAGCCGGGAGAAAGCGTCACGATCCGCTTTGCCTGGTTAGTTAATGAAGACGAGCTTGACAAGCTGTATCTGAACCTGAGAGGAGAAACTGTATTTACCGACGAAGGGTTGGAGATCGGGTTTGTAGATCTGAAGCTGTGATGGAAGGATCAGAATTCAAGATAGAAATCGTGAAAAAGGCTGCTTTGCGAAAGAGGCAGTCTTTTTCACGCTGAAGGATTCTTAAGGGAGACTATGAGCTTGACCAGATAAAAGAAGAGCAATTTATTTCTTGGCCATTCATGTCCGATTTTGCATTGCATCATGTCATATTTCGCACTATGGCGTTCCTATTCTGAATGCTATACTGATTCTATAATCTATCAGCAAATAAGCACCTGCTGTTTTTGCCGAGGCCGTTTTAGAACCAGAACCATAAGCCGATACTGCTGGACATATGGCTTCTCGCCTTTCTTCTGTCATTCCATAGAACAGGTGCTTCAAAAAAAGGAGGCCGCAAAAAATGAAACATTTCCAGAACAAGAGAAACCCCGTACTCCCATTAGAATATCACGTACCGGACAGCGAGGCGCATGTGATGCCCGACGGGACGCTCTATATCTACGGAAGCTTCGACGACCGGGAGGATGTATTCTGCAGTGAAAAATACCACGTCGTATCCACGCCGGACATGGAACACTGGACGATCCATGATATCTCGTTTACCGGGCAGCAGGTTCCTTGGTACAACGATCCGGACGCGCCCAAGTACCCCAGGATCGATTGGTCCAGACCTACGCCGTTTATCCGGAAAATGCTCGAGGCAGCGCGGGAAAACGGCGATGACATGAAGGAAAAATTTGAACAGGAAGGCGAAAAAGATAAGCCTGCGTTATTATTTGCGCCGGACTGCCTGGAACGTGACGGAAAATATTATCTCTATTTCTGTATGCCCGATGATAGCGAGGGAGTGGCTGTTTCCGACCGCCCGGAAGGGCCCTTTGCCGATCCGGTACAGCTTCCCTGCGGCGGGATCGATCCGGCCGTATTCATCGACGATGACGGACAGGCTTACTATTACTGGGGGCAGCTCTTTTCCCACGGCGTGAGACTGAATCCGGATATGGTGTCGTTTAACCCGGAAGGGATTCGGGATGATCTGGTCACGGAGGAAACGCATTTTTTCCATGAAGGATCCTCCATGAGAAAGATCGGAGACACCTATTATTATGTATACGCCGACATGGAGCGGGGGAAACCTACGTCCCTCGGCTATTCCACAGGCAAGTCTCCGCTGGGACCATTTACCTATCGGGGAATCATTATCGACAACGACGGCTGCGACCCCAGTATGACCGCAAAGGACCAAAGCGCGGAGTTGCTTTTTACAGCTATTCAGCGGAATTTGGTTTATCAAAGACACTGGAAGATTGTTTTGAAGATGTACACGATATGGGGGCGCACGGGATCGAGATCCTGGCGAATACGCATATTGAAAACTATCCCTATCCCACCGACGAATGGGTGGACAAATGGCTCCGCCTGTGTGATAAGTATGAGATCGTCCCGGTAGAATACGGAAACTGGATCGACTCCCATGTATTGGGCGACAGGGACCTTACGACCGAGGAATCCTATGAGATGCTGGCAAGAGATATACGGCTTGCCCACAGGCTGGGATTCAAGGTGATGCGGACGAAGATGCCTGTGATCTCCAATGAGCTTGCCCCGGTAAAAAACTGGAGAGAGATCATCAAAATGGCGCTTCCGCTGGCAGAAGAGCTGGATATTAAGATGTGCCCGGAGATCCATACGCCGACCAATCTGAAAGGCCAGATGGTAACAGATTTCGTAGATTTTATCAAAGAAACGGGAACAAAGCATTTTGGCCTGAATATTGATTTCAGTGTTTTCAGGCTCAAATTTGGAGAAAACGAGTTCAGGGATCCGCTTTACACGCCGAATGCTCCGGAGGATATCATACCGCTTCTGCCGTATATTTACTGCTGTCACGCAAAATTTATTAATATGAGCGATGACTTTGAGGAGACAACGATACCTTATAAAGAGATCATCCGGATATTGAAGGAGCATGACTGGGACGGATATCTGCTGAGTGAATACGAAGGCGCGGATAAATATGATTTCGGGTATGAGGTAGGACAGACTTTGAGAAAACAGCACATCATGCTGAAAAATGAGATCGGAGATTGAGGAGGGGAACGGCATGGAAAAAGAAGTTATTCAGTCAGTTGGATTTAGAAATATAAAAGAGAACGGAAAAATCACAGGATTTCAGTTTAAGGTCCGGCTCCCCTATTACCGCGGGATCTTCCTGAGCCAGCTTCGGCCGGGAACACTGTATATTGACGGGGAAAAATTTGAAAAAGAGGAGATCGTCTGGAATATTAAGGGTGAAGACTACACTCTGGAAGAAATGAAAACAGATTTTCAGACACACTGGGCAGTCACCGAGCCGGCAGTGCTGAAGGTGAAGAAAGAAGGAGGGCTGGCGCAGGGCTTCCATGATATCACATATGGCTTTTGCTTTACTTCCTCCTATATGCCTCCGATCATCCAGGACCATCTGGACCCGGATGAAGAACCATTTGTATTTATGCCGGAGTTCGGGCATCACGTAAATAAGAGACGTCTGATCATCGTATAATACACTTTGAAAATAAGAGAAAGAAGCCTCCTGCCTGTTCGGGGAAGAGGCTTCCTCTCTCATTTGGGTGAAATGAGAATCATAACCGGTATATAACCGGCATCTTTTTGTATTTATGGTGTTTCGTTTTGCGCCTTTCCAAACCGGACCTCGCAATCCTTCCGGAAAAAAGAGATTCCATAACAATCAATTTTTTTATAACCTTCCGCGCGCAGCTCCTCCATATATTTTTTATCATAGATCTGATCAAGAGCCTTCTGGGCATCCATTTCCAAATCATCAATCTCATTCGATACCTTGACTTCCAGAATAAAGGACCTGCCCCGCAAGGAAGGACTCCTCACCATGATATCAGAACGTCCGTTGCCTGATTCGCGGTTGGACTTCACCAGGTAATTTTCGCTTTGGCTAAGGATTCCGGTAAGAAATCCGTGATAAAAGTTCTCGGCACTATCGTAGAAGCTGATCGTACGCAAAAGCTGTCCGTTTAATATATCTGTCATCCTCTGGGCGTTTCCATCTTCCATCGCACGGTAGAGATCATGAAAATCTTCTTTTTGTATCATAGCTTTCAGCCAGTTCATAATCGTATTCTGATAAATAGTCTTTACTTCTATATTGGGAATCCGCACCCGCAAAAAGACAGAAGACTCCTTAAAGTACTCGCTTTCTTTCGTCAGATATCCAGTAAAATAAAGGAAATTCCACAAATTTTCCCCATTACCGTGCATATCCCCGTAGGTGACCTCTTCATGAACCTGTATATCTAAGGTTCCTCCTTTTAAAAGAGTTTCAATCTGTCTTTTCATCTCCCGGTCAGCCCTGGCGATCATGTCCTTAATGATATCATTGGAACTGGTATTGACCCAGTAGGGATGCGGGAAAGCGTTGACATCCGCATACAAATCATACATAAAGTTGATTACACTCCACGGATTATAAACCTCCGTATTGCCAAATGAATATCCATCATACCATTCTTTCAGGATCGGAAAGCGGCTCTCGACTCCATAGTATGTCATCATCTGCCGTGTTTCCGGTTCTGTAAAACCAAAATGTTCACTATATCTCCGGTCAAGCACAGATATCATCCTCAGATGATTCAGCCCGGTAAATATACTTTCCTTCGAAATCCTCAGACACCCGGTAATGACTGCAAATTGCAGAAAATCATTCGTCTTCAGCGCAGACTCAAATAAAGAGCGGATGAAATCCACCATTTCCTCATAAAATCCCCGAAAATACGCATTTTCCAACGGCACATCATATTCATCGATCAAAATCACCGTATTTTTACCCGTTGCCTGATGAAGGCATTTGCTTAAAAATTCCAGTGCTCCGGAATAATCATCATATTCCGCTTTTCGATCTGCAATTTTCCGGAACAGTTCCTTATCCTCTTCACCGATTTTATCAGCTGCTAATATATACTGGTGCCTTTGAAATTCGTCCGCGATTGCTTTTTTTATCTTGCCGTAAGCTGATTCAAAGGTTGGCTGCTTCGCTGATTTCAGCGTCAGGTTGATGACAGGATACTTTCCCATATGTTCCGTATATTCTCCGCCCTGCTCCATAATCTTTAAGCCCTGGAAAAGGGATTGGTTCGCCTCATTTTTCTTCACGTCTCCCGTATCCTCATAAAAGTATCTGAGCATACTGAGATTTAAGGTTTTGCCAAAACGTCTTGGACGGGTAAACAGATTGACTTCTCCCTTTAAATCCATCAGTTCCTTAATGAGCATGGTCTTATCCACGTAGTAATAACCATTCTGTATTATTTTTTCAAAATTATCAACACCGATCGGCAATGGTTTCTTCATGATCACACCTCCATCATAACTTATAAAGCTACACGGTTACTTCAAATATCGCTTGTCGTTTTGAACCGTTACCAATATCTATCAGTATATCCGTTTTTTGCCTTCCGCGCAAGTATGTTACTGGTTACAGTTCACGATTAATGTCCGGTTTGTTACATGTCACACCCTGACCAATCACTACGCTGATTGGTCAGGAGGATGCGCATAAAAGCTGGGATTCAGGCCGTCCATTGCCGCAGGCAATTTAAAATGACGGCCTGAGTTACAGGGCACGCCTGGTCAAGGTGTGACCTGTAACTCCGGTTTTACGCTGTGTTATGTCATATTTTCCACTGTTTTTTTCCCATGCCGGATGTTATACTGATTTAAAAAAGGAGACGGCAAAAAACAAAACATCTTCATAACAAGTTTCAGGCTTATCCAGATAAGAAAGGAAGGAGGGACTTTGCGGAAAGCATTTTCGGAGATCTGGCAGAAGTGAAGGAAAGCGATAAAAATCCGGAATGGCTTGTAAAAAAACTGACAGACGAACATGCGGAACTGCCGAAAATGTATCTGGCATGCGGTACGGAAGATTCCCTGCTGGAAGCAAACCGAAAGCTCTGGAATTTTTTGAGGGCATCCGGCGCGGAGGTGACCTGCGAAGAAGGACCGGGCGGACATGAGTGGGACTTCTGGAATCGGTATATCAAAAAATTTATTGACTGGCTTCCGTTGGAAGAGAATGCGGAAGCAGGCGTAAACAGTGGGAATGTCGGAATCTGACGGAAACAAGAGGGAGCGGATTGATACTGTACGCCAGATCAATCTGCCGTGCAGTATCATATGACGCGCAATGCTGTATTAGTACAGCATTGCATTAATTCTGCTCCCGGTATTCCGCCGGAGTCATCCCATAATATTTCTTAAAGATATGCCGGAAATTTCCCGAATCAATATATCCCAGTTCCTCCGCGATAGCCGAAATCGGCATGTCCGGATTGATCAGCAGCCGCGCGGCCTGCCGCATTTTCAGCTTCTGGATATTCTGGCTGAAACTCATCCCGGTACAGTTCTTGATAATTCGTTGAATCTGCCGTTCACTGTAATTGAAAAATTCTGCCAGCTCCTTCAAGGTAACGGACGTATAATTCTCCTGTAAGTATTTCAAAATGAAGACAACATTTTCATCGTGTCCATGGGAATCAGCCTCTGGTACGATCACATTGGAACCATGATTGCGGAGAAGAATAATGAAAAAAGCTCCTACAATATTGTTCAAAAACCGTTCTTTATACTGACGGTTTCTTAAAAATTCCCTGTATGCATAAAGCACATAGTCGAACAGCTCCTGATCTTCTCCTGTACGGAAGAAAAGATAAGGATGCGTTTTCGAATGATAAAGAGTGCGCGTAAAAAAATCTGACAGCACGTCATTTTCCGACAAAACCCCGAAAAATACCTTTTCAAAGGTACTGGTTCTCAAAACAATATTGATGATGACGCAGTCATCAGAAAACGCGCTGATGGCATGTGTCGTTTCCGGAGCAATGATGCAGATGTCTCCCTTGTGCATGTGCAATTCCTGTTCTTGAATGTAATTCATACAATTTCCTTCAACGACGCAGACAACCTCCAGGAAGGAATGGGAATGCAGACAGGCGGGAAGATAGCGCAGATGGCGGTACAGCTCCGTATCGAATCCGCTCCGAAAAAAAGAATTTTCTTCCAGCCGGCTTTCCAGAAGCTGATTCGGAAATGAACGTCCGGACCGCTGCGCGGCCAGCTTCAAAATGTCGCTCAGATATTCACTGGAATGAGGAAGCTGCAGGTTGCGTTCCGGAAACTGTGTGTGAAGCAGCTTAAAGGTATGCTCCAGGCTGTTCAGCTGATTCTGTTGAGGAAACGCATCTCGAAAAATCATGTCTGTTCTCCTTTCACGGGTATGTTTACAATAGCTCTTTTAGAAAGACTTTCAGTCTGTATAAAAGCCTGGTACAGTATTGTGTAATGATAAAGCAAGTATAAAATACGACATAGAAGGTTGTCAATCACGACACGGCGGTATGTCGCGAAACACGCCGTCCTGTGTCACCTATGGCACTACGCTTTGAGTGGATTTATTGGTATACTGACGTCAGAAATCGTAAACAGTGAAAATGCAGAAGAAAGGAAGAGAGAAAAATGAATGGTAAATTAAAGTTTACAGAAAAACTTGGATATGGACTGGCAGCGTTATCCGGAGCATCCAATTCGCTGCTTGGTGCGTTTTTGACGATGTTTTATACGGATAATATCGGAATGGCGGTCGGCGCGGTGGGAACGATGTTTATGATCTCAAAGCTGTTTGACGGAATTACGGATCTGATCGCGGGAAATATTGTAGATAAGACGAAAACAAAGTGGGGAAAGGCGCGTCCCTGGATCCTGTGGCTGTCGGTTCCCGCAGGCCTGGCATTCGCGCTGATCTTTATGGTGCCGCAGAACGCAAGTCCGATGAGCCAGCTGGTCTATGCGTTTCTTACATATAACCTGTTTAGCTCCGTTATCTATACGATGGTCGGTGTGGCGCAGACATCCCTGCTTGCGCTTATGACCATGGACGGAATCGAAAGGGGAGGGCTTGCAAGATATTCGATGTTATTCGGGCTGGGCGGTACGATGCTGGCAAGTTCCGTAACATTTCCGTTTATCGCAAAGATGGGTGGAGATACAACGGCATGGAGAATTGTATTTGCTATATATGGATTTATCCTTGCGGCGGGTCTGATGTCAGCATTTTTCCTGACCAGAGAGCATGTCGCTGCAGTTGAGCACAATGAAGACGGAATCTTGAATGAAGGGACAAAGAGGTTATCCTTTATCGAGGGCGTAAAACTATTCTTTTCAAATAAATATTGTATCTTTGGTTTGGCGATCACGACCCTGATGCAGCTTGCGCTGAATATCAATTCCGGTTCACAGACGTATTTTTACAAATATGTAATGGAAGATGAAATGCTGATGACCTCACTGAGTATGGTAGGCCTGATTCCGATGGTGGTTAGCGTCCTGTTTTTTGCGGGCCCCTGTTTAAAATATCTCGGAAAAAAGAAAAGTGTGTATTTCGGATGCGGCGGACAGTTGATCTCCTTCGCGATGCGGGTTGTAGCAGGAATGACCGCAAATGTACCTTTGTTGATCGCGGGAACCGTTTTTGGCGGACTGATGACAGGTCCGGTTTCCATTCCGATCAATATCATTACCGCGGACGCGATCGACTATGGCGATTACAAGACCGGAATACGAATTGAAGGAACGGCATCTTCCATCGGAACATTTGCGGGAAAAATCAGCGCGGGACTCGCGTCCGCGATTACGGGATGGACACTTGCGCTGACAGGACATGTGGCAAATGCCGTGCAGACCTCTTCTACAAGGTTTGGGATTACCGCAGTATTCGCAATTCTTCCGGCAGTTATTTATATTGTGATCATACTGGCTTACAAGCTTATTTACCATTATGATAAGGAAGAACCGGAAGTTGTGGCGGAATTGACAAGAAGAAGAGAACAGGCGGCAAAGGAATAGAAAGATTAAAGGAATAGAAAGACCAGCAGGAGGTACAGTATGACTCACAAAGAAATAGAACAATGCGTGGACGCGTTGATGGAACAAATGACTCTGGAGGAAAAGATCGGGCAGATCAATCAGGCCAGCCCGGCGACCGTCTGTACGCTGCCGGGGGTGGAGGCGGATATTGATTCCTGGGTAACGGAAATGATGGAAGGAAAAATATCCGAACAGAAATTGCAGGAGCGCCTGGCAATGTGTGAAGAAAATCTGCGTTTGGACGAACTGGAAGCAGGAGAAATCGGTTGTTTTGTAAATTTATATGACGACGCGAAGTTGGCTCAGGTCATTGCGGCATCCAAAAAGAGCAGGCTTCAGATCCCGCTGCTGGTCGGAGTGGATGTGATCCGAGGGTACAGGACAATCTTCCCGACGCCGCTGGCAATGGCATCTGCATGGAATCCAAAGCTTCACAGGAAATTGGTAAAGACTGCCAAAAAGGAAGCGATTGTCTCAGGGGTAAACTGGGTATTAGGACCTATGCTGGATGTAGCAAGGGACGGCCGTTGGGGGAGGATCGTAGAAAGCCCCGGGGAAGACCCGTATCTGGCATCTGTTATCGCGAAAGAAATGGTGGAAGAATATCATGCGGATGACGGGGATGGACCTATGATCTGTACAGCAAAGCATTTTGCGGCTTACGGGGCGGCAAGCGGAGGACAGGATTACAATACAGTCAGCATTTCGACGCGGCAATTGTATGAGACATACCTTCCGCCGTTCCGGGCCGCGGTTGACGCAGGAGTGGATTGTGTTATGTCAGCGTTCCACGATTTAAACGGCATCCCCTGTGTGTGTGACAAAGAACTTTTGACAGACCTGCTCCGGGATGAGATGGGATTTCAAGGGTTTGTAGTAAGCGACGCGGAAGCGGTGAAACAATGTGTGTCCCACTGTATTTCGGGGGATGAGGCTGAGGCGGCGAAAATGTCTCTGCTGGCAGGAAATGATGTGGACATGACTTCTTATGATTATCGGAACTATCTCAAAAAGCTTGTGGAAGACGGGCAGTTAGAGGAAGAAGTCATCCATACGGCAGCGAGACGGGTTTTGGAGAAAAAGCTGGAATATGGGCTGTTTGACAAAGAGTATGTCTATGATCCAGAGAAAATCAGGAAAATTGTTTTGTCAGAGGAACACAGAGCGATTGCGAGAGAGGTGGCAAGGCAGACGATCGTACTGCTGAAAAACGAGGATGTCCTGCCTGTCAGGGAGAAGAAGCGGATTTTGGTCATTGGGGAACTGGCCGATGATAAAGAAGCGCTGACCGGCCCCTGGGCATTTACCGGGGATAGCGGAAAAACGGTCACAATTGTGGAAGGGCTGCAAAAAAACGCTCCGGAAGGAACGGAGATTTCTTATGTAAAAGGCTTTGGGGTTCATGACAGCAGGGAAGGATTTGCAGAGGCTCTTGAGAAGGCGGAAAATGCGGATTTTATCGTGGCAGTTGCCGGGGAAACAGCTTTTATGAGCGGTGAGGCCGCATCCCGGGCAGATCTTCATCTGTCAGGCGCGCAGGAAGAATTCCTGCTGAAGCTTGCCGGAATTGATGTGCCGATAGAGCCGCTGTATCCGTTTGGATATGGGCTGAGCTATACGACCTTCCAATATTCGGAGTTGGAGGTACTCACACCAGAAATCCGCTTGGATAGTGAACTGAACTGCAGAGTAAAAGTAAAGAATACCGGGGACTGTTTTGGGGAAGAAATCGTACAGTTGTATATCCATGATAAAGTAGCGGGCTGCGTGCGTCCGGTAAAGGAATTGAAACGGTTTATGAAGATCGCGCTGCAGCCGGGGGAACAGAAGGAATGTGAATTTTCACTGCCGGCAGCAGAGCTTGGCTATTACGACCGAAGCTGTAATTATGTGGTGGAGCCGGGGACATTTGACCTCTATATTGGTTCGAACAGCAGTGAAGGGCTCCATATGGAATTTAAATTGAAATAAAATGTGCGCAGCCGATTATATAGGGAGGTAGAATTATGACGTATCATTCGATCACACCCGGCCGGGTCTGGCTTGACACCGACGGAAACCGGATCCAGGCACACGGGGGCAGTATCATAACGGTAGGGGACACATTTTACTGGTATGGAGAAAATAAGGAAAAGACAACCGGAAAGGACAGCATCTGGCACTGGGGCGTGCGCTGCTATTCCTCAAAGGATCTGTATAACTGGAAAAGCGAGGGGATCATCATCCCGCCGGATACCAGGGATGAGTCGTCCCCGTTGCATCCTTCGGCCATGATGGATCGTCCCCACATCATTTATAATGAAAGGACAAAAAAATATGCGGCATGGCTGAAGATCATGGGGGAACCGCCGTGCTTCGCGGTGCTGACGGCAGATTCGATCCTGGGGCCGTATGAAATGGTGAACCCGAAAGTAAATCCCTGCGGACTGGAGGTCGGGGACTTCGACCTGCAGGTGGATCCGGACACGGAAAAGGGATATCTGATCAGCCAGAAACCGCATACCTGCATTTATGTGGCAGAACTCAATGAAGACTATACGGACGCGGCGGGAACCTATACGGAACATTTCCCGCACACGGCGCCGCCCCAGGCACGGGAAGCACCCGCACATTTTACCCGCAACGGCCTGCATTATCTCATTACCTCAGGTACAACCGGATACTACTCTAACCCGTCGGAGGCCGCAATGGCGGCAGATTGGAACGGTCCTTATGAGATTTTGGGCGATCCCCATGTAAATGACAGCTCAAAGACCTCCTTCAATTCCCAGATCACATCCGTGTTCCGCCATCCGGGAAAGAAGGACCTGTATATCGCGCTGGCGGACCGCTGGAAGCCGGAGATCTGCCGGATGGAAGGATATGAAACAGGAGCGTATTCCGACAGGATCCAGGAAAAATTCAGGCGGATCTTTGACCCAAAGGTGGAATTTGTATTCACGGCAGAGGACGCGGAGGATATGAAGATCAATTCGTCGGTGTCCGATTATGTATGGCTCCCGCTGAAATTCGACGGGGACCAGATCCGGATCGAATGGCGGGATGAGTGGACGATCGAAGAATATGAGTAAATAAGAGATTGACAGATGGACAGGGAAAATTGAAAAAAGAGTATACAATAGAAGGAATACACATGTATGCCAATGGCTATCAAGTAGTGTTGGACAATCTGAAAGCATATTTGTAACAAGAGCATAGCGAAAACAGAATGAACTGCAATGGGGGCTGTTACACAAGAGATGAAAAACTCTCGGACATAACAGTCCCCTCTTCTGCAACTCCTAAACTTTTTATTCTTCGTCTGCTTGTTCTTTTGGATCATGGGTTTCAATGAATTCTATCAGGTCGAGAATTTTTGTATCGCTCATACCATCCTTTCTGAGCTGCCGGAATAAATTAACTATTTCTTTCCCGGTCATATTTTGATCACCGCCTTTTTCGAAAATAATGTTTATCAGATAATTTTATTATAGCAAAATGAAATTTGAGAGTAAAGTCTCTCCGTCTTACATTTTTGTAAGCCACTATTTTCCCAAAATCGTGTATAATATATCTATGATTCGCCCGTCAAAAGGTCTCATTTCTTTTGCCGGCTAAGGAACTGCCTCAAAATAATAAGTATATCTTGCTTGTCTAAATTTGTATAGGCGCCGTTGCCATCAGTCGCCACAATATATGTTAACGATGCGCCAAATCGCCTCCATATATTGTGGCACGAAACTTCAAAAATAATCTCAGCAATGAAAATGGACTTTTGACGGTCGAATCATCTATATTCACGGCAGCCGTAAAGCGGTATACGTCCCTTTGCGGCTATGCTTCAGAACAACCGCAGACATGTGTGATCTACAGAGCGCGGATTTACTGTTGACCTGCGGCTCAGGGATGTCTGCCGGTAAGTACACGAAAAAGGAGGCGCTTTATTTGCAGAAATTATTACTCCTCGAAGATGATATCAGCTTGATTGACGGCCTGACTTATTCTTTACAAAAAAATGGATTTGACCTCCGGGTCGCCGGGACAATCCGGGAGGCCGAAAGATTACTTACAGAAAATGCAGATTTCGACCTGCTTCTTTTTGATGTGACCCTGCCGGACGGAAATGGATTTACCTTGTGCGAAAAGCTGCGGGAATCGGGCAATCCGGTCCCCATTATCTTTCTGACCGCGTCCGATGAGGAAACCAGCGTCATCCGCGGTCTGGACTGCGGAGGAGACGATTATATTACAAAGCCGTTCAAGCTTGGGGAGCTGTGTTCCCGCATCCGGGCGCTTCTGCGCCGCAGCAGCATGCAGGGTGCCGGAGAGGGAATCCTGCAGTCCGGAGAAGTGACGGTGAATCTTGCGGAAGGCAGGGTATTCCTTCGCGGGGAGCCTGTAGAATTTACCGGGGCGGAATACCGGCTGCTCTGCCTGTTCTTGAAAAACAGCGGAAGAGTGCTCACCCGGGGAACGATCCTGGACAAGCTGTGGGACGGCGCAGGTAATTTTGTGGATGACAATACACTGTCTGTTTATGTGCGCCGTCTCAGGGAAAAGCTGGAAGAAAATCCTTCCCGGCCCCATCATCTGAAAACGGTCCGGGGATTCGGATATCAGTGGAAGGAATAGCGGCGCTTTATAGGTGGAAAGCGGGGCAGTTTGCATGATCGAAGGAGGAAATGTTTTGAAATTCATGTATGAAAAACAGACGCGGAGGTTTTATATTTTTCTGATATGCATCTGTGCGCTGCAGATCTGCTTTCTCGGTATCTGCGGTATCTTTCAGGCCGGAGCTATCCGGCGGATCCTCGTAAACCGTGAGCTTGCGGCGGCATCGTATCTTTTGGAGCGGGAGATTGAGCCCGCGCTGATCGCCTCGGCCTGGAATCATACGGAGGTGACGGAAGCAGGAGAAAAATTGCTGCGGACGATCGGCCACACGGAGGATACGCCGGCTTACCTGCTGCTCCTCGCCGAAGAGACTTCCATTCCCCTGAGCTTGCTGCTGCTCTCGGCAGGAATCTTATTTGCGGCAGTTCTCCTGGCGGGCACGGCACATTTCCTGCGGGGGCGGGAGCATTTTTATGATAATGCGGAAAAGGTGATCGCCGGGTATGCGGACGGTTGGTTCGGGGAGCATTTACCATCAGGGGAGACCGGAACGATCTATCAGCTTTTCGGCAGTATTGAGCAGCTTGCCCTGTCGCTGCAGGCGAAGAGCGAGATGGAGCACAGAGCAAAAAGCTTCTTAAAGGATATGATCTCCAACATTTCCCATCAGCTGAAAACACCTCTGGCCGCATTGAATATGTATATGGAGATCATATCCGAGGAGCCCAAAAATGAAGACGCGGTAAAAAATTTTTCCAGGAAATCCATGCAGTCCCTGGAGCGGATGGAGCAGCTCATCCAATCTCTTTTGAAAATGGCGCGCCTGGACACGGGAAATATTGTGTTTGAAAAGCGGCCGTGTTTTGTATCGGAGCTGGTCTCCCGGGCCGTGGACGATCTGCTGGAGAGGGCAAAACAGGAGGGAAAGGAGATTGCGGTCCGGGGAGATCCGGAGGAAATGCTGTCCTGTGATCTGGAATGGACAAAGGAAGCGGTAGGAAATCTTGTGAAAAACGCGCTGGACCACACGGAAGCAGGCGGAATGATCCGAATCTCGTGGAAATGCTCTCCGGCGGTGTTCCGGTTGACTGTGGAGGATAATGGGAGCGGCATCGCGCAGGAGGACATTCATCATATTTTCAAGCAGTTTTACCGCAGCAGGTCATCCGTCGGCAGACAGGGCGTAGGGCTGGGGCTTCCTCTGGCGAAGGCGATCGTGGAAGGGCAGGGCGGAAGCCTGTCCGTGGAGAGCAGACCGGGGGAGGGGAGCGTATTTCAGACTACATTTTTTTATCCATGACTTTACACCCAAAAAGCCTTTTGATATAGATGAAAAAAGTGCATGCTGTATCATCCAGACATATCTTACAGATCTGTAAGCTCCCATTCACCGGATTGTAAGGTTGGGATGCTATGATTCACTCAATCCGGAAAAGCAGCCATTGAAGTGACCTGTTTCCCTATGAGAACAGGCTGATCATCCGAAGAGCTTTGCCGTACCGGATTACTTTTGAATCATTCAGAAAGGCAGGTTATCGCAATTGGAAATCTTAAAGGTAGAAAACTTAAGCAAAACGTATGGCAGCGGCGAAGCGCGTGTGGATGCCTTGAAGCACGTATCCTTCTCCATGCAGAGAGGAGAATTCGGCATGGTAGTAGGGGTATCCGGCTCCGGAAAATCAACGCTTCTGAACTGCATCGGCGGTCTGGATGAGGCCAGCGCCGGAAAGGTATTTTTAAACGGGCAGGACCTGTTTGCCATGGGAGAAAATGAACGCACCATCTTCCGCAGGCAAAACATCGGCTTTATCTTTCAGTCCTTTCACCTGATCCCGGAGCTGAACGTGGAGCAGAACATTATTTTCCCGCTGCTGCTGGATTACAAAAAGCCGGACCAGGGCCGGGTGGATGAGATCCTGCAGGTGCTGGGGCTGGAAAATCGGAGGAAGCACCTGCCGGGGCAGCTTTCCGGGGGACAGCAGCAGAGGGTGGCCATCGGACGGGCGCTGATCACGCGGCCCGCCCTGGTCCTGGCGGACGAGCCCACCGGAAACTTGGATTCTCAGAGCAGCCAGGATGTGATGGACCTTCTGTGCAGGGCGTCCCGCCATTACCAGCAGACGGTCCTGATGATCACCCACAACAGGAACCTGACTGCGTCGGCGGACCGGGTATTTCGTGTCGCGGACGGGGAACTTTCGGAGCTGGGAGGTGCGTCAGAGTGAAGCATTATCTGGACTTGATCAAAATCTCGGCAAGGCAGCACCGGAAGCAGAACCGGATGACCAGACTGTGCATCGTGCTGGCCGTATTCCTCGTTACTGTGATCTTCGGAATGGCGGACATGGAAATGCGCTCCCAGATGATCCAGGCAGTCAAATCTTATGGAAACTGGCATGCGGCCTTCGTGCTGGATGAAGAGCATGGGACATTGCTGAAAGCGCGTCCGGAGGTAAAAAGCAGTGTGCGGTACGGGGTGCTGAATTACCGTTTAGAGGACGGCTATCAGATCCTGGGGGTGGAAACCGCGGTCTGCGGGTTTGACCCGGAGATGATGGAAATGTTTCCGGATGTGGAGATCCTGGAAGGGACGCTTCCGGGGAATGCCGGTGAGGCCGTGCTCAATGAGAGCGCAAAGACCCGCTTTGGGGTGCAGGTGGGAGATACCGTAGAAATGACTATCCCCCAGGGAGACACCGTGCAGTACCGGATTACCGGGATCGTCAAAGAAATGGCATTGATGGCGGAGCATGACGCGTTCGGCATGTTCCTGAACATGGAAGGATTTTCGGCGCTCCGCTCGGAAGAAACCGGGGCGGCCCGGGAAGAGGTTTATTATGTACAGTTTCGTCCCTACTGCAATATCCAGAAAGCAATCGGCGATATCAGCGCGCAGTTCGGCCTGAAGCCGGAGGAGGCGCGGCAGAATGTGAAGGTTCTTGCGCTGATGTTCCAGAGCCGGGATTCTTATATGATGCAGTTTTATTTTGTGGCAGCGGTTCTGGCCGTGCTTGTAATGATCGCCGGGATTCTGATGATCGCCGCAAGCATGAACAGCAACATTGCCCGGCGGACAGAGTTTTTCGGGATGATGCGCTGCCTGGGGGCTACCGGCAGACAGGTGACCCGATTTGTGAGAAGGGAAGCGCTGAGCTGGTGCAGGACTGCAATTCCGGCAGGTGTGATCGCAGGCATCCTGGTAGTCTGGGTACTGTGCGGGATGCTGCGCTTTTTAAGCCCCGGCTATTTTGAAGGACTTCCGGTGTTCGGAATCAGCTTTCCCAGTATGGCTGCCGGGATCCTCGTGGGCCTCCTCACCGTCTTGCTGGCGGCCAGGGCTCCGGCGAAGCGTGCGGCAAAGGTGTCCCCGCTGACCGCCGTTTCCGGAAACGCAGGCACCGTGCAGGCGGCAAAGCATGCGGCGAATACCCGTTTTTTCAAGGTGGATACGGCGTTGGGAATCCATCATGCCTCCGGCAGCCGGAAAAATTTTCTGCTGGTGACAGGCTCCTTTGCGTTCAGTATCATTTTGTTCCTTTCGTTCAGTACGGCTATCGATTTTATGCACCATGCGATCACGCCGCTGCGTCCGTCGGCGCCGGATATTTATATTAGTAAAGAGGATTACTCGAACCAGATCCCATCAGGACTGGACGAGGAGCTTGTAAACTATCCTGGAGTGAAGCGGGCATTCGGGAGAAGCTACGCGGAGCTTACCGTGCCGGCAGACGGGAGGACGCTGGATGTTATTTCCTATGAAGATCAGCAGTTTCAATGGGCAGAAAAATCCATGATGGAGGGCAGCTTGGAGGACGCAATGAACGGAAAAGGCGTGCTGGCCGTGTTCCGGGAGGAATATACGCTGCGGCTCGGAAGCAGTATCCTGGTGTCTGCCGGCGGAAAGGAGCGGGAGCTTCCTGTGGTGGGCGTGCTGGGAGACGTTCCGTTTTCTTACGGAAAATCCGGGGATACGGAAGTTTCGGCCGGCATGGTCATCTGTTCGGAGGAATTTTTTCAGAAGCTGACCGGGGAATCGGGTTATGCCGTGATAGACATTCAGCTGGAACAGAACGCGGACGACGCACAGGTGCAGGAAATCCGGCGGGCATGTGAGCAGGCGTGCGGAGGCGGCTTCGTGTATTCTGACAAAAGGATCGGCAATCAGGAGGTCAAGGGGGCCAGCTATTCCATGTCTGTATTCCTCTATGGATTCCTCGGCGTGATCGCCTTGATCTCCTTTTTCAATATCATCAACTGTATCTCCATGGGTGTGTCCGCGCGGCTGAGAGAATACGGCGCCATGCGCGCGATTGGGATGAGCGTCCGGCAGGTGATCCGGATGGTTGCTGGCGAGGCCCTGACCTATACGGCTTTTGGAGTATTGTTGGGATGCGCCGCCGGGCTGCCGCTGAATCGGATGCTGTTTATGGCGCTTGTGACCTCCCGCTGGGGAGAAGCGTGGAGTCTCCCGGTATGGGAAATGCTGGTCATCGTGATGATTATGATCGGCTCGGTCTGCGCGGCGGTCGCGGGGCCGGCAGGGCAGATCCGGAAGATGACGGTGGTGGATACGATCGGGGTGTAGTGCAGAGGGAGTTGTCGGAAAATGCTGTTTGCCCGCAATTTTCCGACAGCCTCCGCGCTTTTAATTCACTTTTGTAAAGGTTTCAATCACGCGTTCATGGAGTTTCTTTTCTTTATCATAATTTATCCCCACCAAAAGGATTTCCCCTGTGTAGCCTTCAACCCATGAAGCATATTTTTTGTCTTTGATCTGCCGGGGAGTGCCGTCTGCTGTCTTATCCCACTTCAGTTCAACAAGCAGCGCGGGCCGGTCTATATCCCGCTTCGGCTGCATCCATCTTTGCGGCTGATATATGTACAAGATCATAATATGATTTTTTTTTCGCTTTCAATGTTATGTAGTTTACATATTCTACAAAATAATGGTATACTGTTATTGTTCAAAAGAAATTCGGAGGTTTGCTCATCTTGCCGGAAAGCGATGGATTTCGTCAGCTTATATATCGGAGAAGGAAGATGTAAAGACATTTCAGGAATATGATGAAAAATATACGATACATGATCCGTGCGAAGAGTGGATGCAGGTTCTCCAGAATTTGTCAAAAAATGGTGACAAAGAACTTTTCGATTCTGTCACGGCATGCTGTAAGAAAATGCAGGAATTATGATGGTATAAATGTATAGAGGAGGTGTTTGTTTTGGATTTTTCTGTGATGCAGTCAATAGGTATGTATACAAAAAATATGGAAATGCAGATGAAGTGGAAGCAGAAGAAAGCGAACAATGACTTCACTGCTGACGGAAGTACAAAATTAAGCGATCCAACTGCGCGCCAGGCGGAAGAGATCCGGGAGGCGCAGGCAGACGGATCATCCAAGCTTTCTGCGCAGATCAGGACGAAGCTGGCAGTCGGTAAGAAGCTGACGCGGGAGGAAATGGATTATCTGCAGAAGAATGATCCCCAGACATATCAGAAAGCAAGAGCGATAGAAGAAGAGCAGAAAAGCTATGAGGAGGAGCTTAAGAGATGCAGGACAAAGGAAGACGTCCAGCGTGTGAAAATGAACCATACGGCAGCTTCTTTAAGCACAGTGAACAATGTGAAGAATAATCCGGCCATACCGGAAGGCGCGAAGCTTGGGATTATGTGGCAGGAACTGATGAAGACCAGAGCTTTGGAAGAGACGATGGGGGAATTTGTAAAGAGCGGCAGATACGCCCAGCTTCCGACCGAAGCAGAGAAGGCAGAGGCGGAAAAGGCGCTCAAGGAAGCAAAAGAGGCGGAACTTGGAATAGAAGATTCTGTGGAAAGCACGGAAAAAGCGGACAATGACGAGAAGGAAGCCAATACAGACCGCGCGGCGGACAATGGCGGGAAGGAAGCCAATGTGGACCATGCGCCGGAAGGGATTCCGGAGGACAACGGAAAGGATGCTTCGCTTCATGAATCCGTGCAAAAGGACAGAAGGGGTTTACAAGAGCGCAGGATGACTGTCGCGGAAGCGGAGACAACGCCGGAAGCTTTGAAGGTAAAGCGGGCTAAGGCTCATGCGGCATATAAAGCGAATCAAGCCGAACTTCCTAAATCGGTTATAGATATGAAAAATTAGATCATATTGCGCGCCGGATTGATCTGCCGCTTCACGGCTGCGGCTGGCGCGATACTTACGGCAGACTTTATCGGCCGTGAGTATAAAATAACTTATTGGAAATGTAGTTACAGGTCACGGGTTTACCAGTGGCCTGTAACTATGTCAGCTTTGAACCTCTCGGATGTCACATTAGAAACTGTTCAGGCGCTCTCCGAAGGTGTATAATGCACAAAACTGTACTGGGAGGAACGCAAAAATGTTTGAACAATGGATTACAAATGGAACCGCGAAACCATTTTACGCAAGAAAGGAGCTTACGCTTGACAAAGCGGTAAAGAGAGCCGAAGCAAAGGTCTGCGGACTTGGACAGTTCCAATTTTACATCAACGGGAAAAAGGCAGGCGACCACGAGCTGGATCCTGCGTGGACAGATTACCGAAAGCTGATCTATTATGTCACCTTTGACGTGACAGACATGCTGCGTCCCGGAAAAAATGTGATCGGCGCGGAGGTGGGAAACGGCTGGTTTATCAAGTGCGACGAGCATTATACATTTACATTTCCGGGATTTATGCCGCCCAATCCGAATCCTTACCGGCCCGGCGCAAGCTGCCTGATCCTGGCAATGGAGCTGGATCTGGAATATGAGGACGGCACCCGGGATCTGATTGCGGCAGACAACAGCTTCAAGGTGAAGGAGCATCCGGTAATCATGAGCAATGTCTACGGCTCGGAGACGATAGACGGGGGGCTCCGTCAGGCTGGCTGGTGTGAGACCGGATTTGACGACAGCGCATGGCAGCAGGCAGAGTATGTGCCGGAGGAGGAGATCCCCCGGGCGGACATCCTGGAGCAGACTATGCCGCCGGTGAAGGTCATAAAATCCTATGAAGGGAAGCTGCTGCATCGGGTAAGGCCCCATCGGGATATTTTCGATTTCGGGCAGAATATGTCCGGCATTCTGGAACTGGAAGCCAGGGGAAAGGCCGGGGATGAAATCCGGATCTATCCTGCCGAAAAGCTGGATGAAAACGGAGATGTGGATCAGGTGGCGAAGAACTGGATCACGGTGGATTCCTGTATCACCTGCATCATCGGCCAGGATGATGTGTGGGAAAAATTCCGCATGACCTTTACCTATTTCGCGGGGCGGTTCGTGGGCATGGAAGCATGTGGTTCCACAGAGAGCGGGAGCATGCCGAAGCAACTGGACTGCCGGGATCATGGCGCGGAAGAAGGCGGCTCCGCAGAGAGCGGGAGCATGCCGAAGCAATTGGACTGCCGGGATCATGGCGCGGAAGCAGGCGGCTCCGCAGAGAGCGGGAGCATGCCGAAGCAATTGGACTGCCGGGATCATGCCGCGGAAACCTGCGGTACGATTCAGATCCGGAACCTCACCGCCCATGCGATCACCAGCGCCCATAAACGCTCCGGCACATTTACCTGTGATGACGAGCGCTACAACCAGATTTATGACATGATCGAAAAGACCGTGGAGGCAAATATGGTAGGCGTTCACACCGACTGCCCCACCATTGAGCGTTTTGCCTGGCAGGAGCCGAACCACCTGATGGCAGGTTCCATTTTCTATATGAAGGACGGGAAAAAGCTGTGGGAAAAATTCCTCCGGGACATGCGGTACGCACAGCACACGAAAGAAGACTATTTCTTTGATTATGCGGGAGAAAAAATATATCCGGGAGATGGGCTGATGCCGTCCCAATGCCCCTGCTACATCCCGAATGTGATCCCGGTACCGGGGATGGGGAGTTTCTACGATATCATTCCCTGGGGAAGTACCTGTATCCTGGGAACTTACTGGCACTACCAGTTTTATGGGGACCGGCAGATTATCGAGGACAATTACGAAGCCGGAATGCGTTACTTCCGGCATTTGCTGACAAAGGTGAATGCGGATGGATTTATCAACCATGGTCTTGGGGATTGGGGAAATCCGAAAAATGAACTGGCCCGTGAAAATATCGAGACTGCGTTTCTCTATGCGGACGCGGTATGTCTTGCGGAATTTGCCCAGGTGCTTGGAAAGGCGGAGGATCGGAAGAGGCTGCTGGAAAAAGCGGAGGAGATCAGGGCGAATTATAATGAAAAGCTGATGACGCGGCATCCGGAGAAAGGGCTCTGGTGCTACCAGTGCGATGCCGGGGACACGACCCGCAATGAGTGTCTCGGCGGGGGTGATGGATCGGGGGGAACAGAGGACCGGAAAGGCGCGGCACATCCCGCGGATCCAGATGGATCAGATGGGCATGATACAGCGGCAGCTGCCCGCCCGGAGGAAATTTTGCTGACCCAGGCGGCGCAGGCGCTGCCGCTCTTCTGGAATATGGTGCCGGAAGACCGGAAAGCGGATGTGGTCCAGGCACTGCGCTATACGTTAGAAAGAGAAGGCGCGTTTATCGCCGGAGAAGTGGGTCTGCCGTATATCATCCAGTGTGCGAGGATCTACGGAATGAACGAGCTGGTCAGCCGGTTCATCCTGCGGGAAACACATCCCAGCTATTATGCGTTTATCCTGGACGGAGAGACTACATTGGGAGAATATTGGGAGAGCAATCCGAGAAGCCACTGCCATGATATGATGGGGCATATCATCGAATGGTATTACAATGGAATTGCGGGGATCATCCCGGAGGCGCCGGGCTTTTCCAAAGTCACGATCCGCCCGTATCTGCCGGAGAGCATGCATGAATTTACCTGTATCTATCAGTCGGCGCATGGTCGGATCAAGGTTCATGTCAAGAAGACTGGGAAGGAGATCCTGCTGGAGACGGAAGTGCCGGAAGGGGTAGAGGCAGCGATCGACGTGTCCAATCTGGAGGCGTCAGGGAAGAAGATTGTGGCATGAATGAGAAAAATGCGGCTGCATTAGCAGACGCAAGAGTGCGGTAGCACGGATTTTGCGAATGGATATGCGGGTTATTTCCCAGCAGTTCCTTAGATTTATAACAGACACCGGTTGCGTGGAGGCATGCGGCCGGTGTCTGTTTGAAGTTTGTTTTCTGTAAACGTACTTATTTTTCCGCCAGTAACTTTTTTAAACGTTCAATTTCTTGATCCTTCTGAATAAACTCCAATTATAAACAGATACATTTCTCTTGCATCCTACCACACGATTCGTTTTTTATACATCAGATTCTTCTATTTCCATTAATTCCCTTGCTTTAATATATACTCCTTCTTCTCTTCTTTCGATGCCCCACAATTTGTTAAATAGAAAACTAACCTTGAAATGATCCTCTTCATTGATGCCATTCATATCCAGCATTTGATCAAATTCATCGACCAGCTCTTGATTCACAATAATATAAATTTTAGTGGTTCCAAATTCTGTTGGATCAACAAAATAACCAGGATAATCCTGCTGTAGTAAAATTTCTTTATTATTTCTTTCTACGATTTTGCAATATGCGATTCTGCAAAAATTATTATAATAATAAACTACAGCTATTACTACGATCAAAGCTATTAAAACTGCAATATATGCTTTTGCTTTCCGTTTCATGCTTCCCCCCCCCTCCCTGGCAATATTTACTATATGTTTTCGAAAACTTTAGTTATTTTATATTTTACCACACATTTCGGCAATGTCAATATTTTTTTAATGATTAGATTAATAATTATTCTTGCGGCTAGTATTTAACTTTATATATTTGATTATTATTTAAAGCAAATCATGTTGACAGTGTTGTTTGATAATGTTATACTTTATCAAACAATAGAGAATACTTTGCAGATCATGATTAGACGAACTGTATATCTTATAAAAAATATACAATCACTTAGCAGGAGATTATGTATGAAAAAACTGAAATTAAGCAACAAAGAGTTGGATGTTATGATTGTTCTATGGAATTCAGAACAGGCACTGGCATCCAGTGATATTTCTCGAATAGACAGCTCATTAAATATTAATACTGTCCGCGTAACAATGAAAAACCTGTTAAAAAAATCTTATATTGAAGTTGCGGATATTGCACAGCGTGGAACTGTATTGACCAGAATTTACCGCCCTGCGGTTTCATATGAAGAGTATCTCTGCAGTCAGATACAGCATATGAATTATAATTCTCTAGGCTTGATCAGTACTTTGATCAAACAGGAAAAAGACATTGACAATCTGAATGAACTGGAAAAAATCATCAATGAACATATACACAATATAAATAATCCCACAAAAGATATACCGATATGAGGAAAATAAAATGCATTTTTCAACAAGATCTTATATGATGGCTGTTTTGGGTGGAAATTGTCTGATTTGCTTTTTATATATCATTATGAAGGAGCCCCGTATTACGCCGAAGCTCAGCATCCGGTTTCTTAGATATTTTTCATTTTTTATCCTGTTGAGGCTGTTGATGCCGTTTGAGTTTTTCCATACTATAACTGTTCCTTCCCAAAAAATTTTACCTGCGATCATAGATTTTTGCAACATGTATATATTCTTTACGATTAAGAACATTGCTGTTACTCCTTCCCGCCTGTTTTTGATGATTTGGCTCTGTGGAGGGGGCTATATTGCATATAACACATTTCGCGGCTACAGGGAATTATATAGCACCATACGCTGCTATCCAAATTTACTTGTTAGTAATCCAGGTATATCTGCGATTTTGACTCATATTTATGCAGAGAATCCTGTACCCCATCCTGTAAAAAAGGTAATTCGCACGCAACTTGTAACCACGCCATGCATCACAGGATTTTTTTCACCTGTAGTCTTTCTTCCTGACCTTGATTTTAATGAAGAAGAACTATATTGTATCTTATTCCATGAATTAAGCCATCTAAGGCATAGGGATTTTCTATGGAAAGCAGTAACAGAAATCTTGTGTATTCTGAATTGGTGGAATCCTTTTGTGAAATTATTAAAGATACAGATGGCAGACATTATAGAATATGATGCAGATAAAGCAGCCTATGCCGGACTGTCTCCCACAAAGCGTATCTTATATCTGAAATGCCTGTTAAAGGTTGCGCGAAGTCAGCAAAACCACATGTTCAGAACCTCAATGTCCTTGCCTTTTTCCAGAAATACAGGCGGTTTTCTTAAATACAGGATTTTACGGCTCGTTGAGGCGAAACCATGCCGATCGTTTACAAATTTCTACGCCGTAGTCCTCGCCATTGTGTTGTTGTTTCTTTCTACATTATTTATCATTGAACCCGCGTGGATGCCGCAGGAAGAAGAGGGCGAAGTTTTCTGTATAACTGAGAACAGCTACTTACTGATGCAGCCAGACGGTTCGTATGATTTCTATATAGACCCTGATACGTATATGGGGACAATACGTAACCCAGATGTTGAAGAAATCAGAGATCTTCCTATTTATTATGCAGAGTAACTTTTTACGATATAGAAAAGAGTGTGATATCAAATGAAGAATAAAATGCTTACGCTATTATCTATTTTATTTTTACTTTCATCCGCAGCAGCATTTACAGAGAATGTATATACCGATACTTCTCTAATTCCGTCAATCGTAGTATCCCAAGAGAACAATGACGCTATAACGCCTCGGTCAGATGTTATTATCTGGCATTATAAAACTGTCGGCAGCAATACATACCGCCGAAAATACAACGCTACCAAAAAACAATGGATTGGAGATTGGGAGTTAGTATCGTAAACATTGTCAAAAAACAGTGTACGATTTGCGTTCGGTAAAAAACAAAAGGGAGGGAAGTATAAAATAAAGCGTTCGGTTAGATTGAGCGGCAATCTAACTGAGCGCTTTATTTTACTGCTTCCCTTTTCATTCAACATCCTCTCAAGCATCTTCAATGATACAAGTATGCCTGTGTCTATCCTTCCCCGCTTCTTTTAAAAATGAGCTGTTCGCTTTCACGGATCCGCCGGACCGTATCATCCCGCTTCACCTCACGGATCGCCCGGGCAAATTCCAGCCGGATCTCCTCATTCGGAATATGCGCCTGCTTCGGTTCCTCATCATAGGCAAGATATCCCAGATGGATCAGTCTTCTTTTATCTACATAGATATCATTCCGGATACCGCGAAAGCCATGATTACCGGGATTCAGATAGGTTCCCATGGGTGCGCGCCTCCTGCTGACATTATAATATTTCCGCGGGGGTTCTGCAATATGAAAAATGAATCTCCAAACCCATCAGAAGTGTGCTAAAATAAATCTATGCTGTGCGGCAGATTTCATCGGCCGTGAGCACAACTAAAAACAATGCTCCATACAGAGACTTCAGGAAAGGAATTTTACTATGATTGATTTTGAAAACGGCAGCTTCGTGAAGCTTATGAAAACGGATTCTGTAGGAAAAGGGATCGACCAGCTTTTGATCCCGGGAGAAACGATCATCGGAAGCTACAAGGGGATCCGCAATTCCGTCACGTTTACCGACAGGCGCGTCATTGCGGTCAACGTACAGGGGTTGACAGGGAAAAAGAAGGATTACACCTCACTCCCCTACTCTAAGATACAGGCGTTTTCCGTAGAGACATCCGGCGTATTTGACATGGACAGCGAATTGGAACTGTGGTTCAGCAGCATCGGGCTTGTCAAGTTTGAATTCAGCGGAGGCAGCGATATTGTAAAAATAGGACAGACCATAGCGGAATTTATTTTGTAGTCCGAAAGAATGAATCTATTTTAAAGATATAAAATTCAGTAAATATGCGAAAAAACTGACCATGAACAAAACAACCCGACAGGAGGCAAATAAAAATGGACACAGCAGCTTTTGAGAAAAACCTGCGGGAGAACGTAGAGTATGACCACACAGATATCCCGATCTACATCCGTACCTGTTTGCCGGGAACCGGCATCTCCGCGAAAAATACATGGATCCCATCCTGGACAACGCAGCTTTGGAATACGTGCATTTCCAAGCAGTGCCTTCAGCAGACGCCGGGGTTGATGTGATCTAGTACAGCGTTGCGTAATTAACGGTGAATTCTGCGCCTGCTATTTCTGCCAGTTCTGCGTTGTCGTCAATCAACGATGCCACTGCGTCGCCTCTTTCCTCCGCCTTGTCCTGACAAAAATATCAGACACATTATTCCCGCGAAGCAACGAGCCAAGTAGCCATGCTTGCATGGATATTTGGCGACTGCCGCGAGGGTCAAATACCCCGCAGCTTGCTGCGCTAGAATTTTGATGCCCCGTCAGCTTGCTGCGGGGTCTTTGAATCATCACAGGATCGTGACATTGCTGTGAGTGGATTGTGACATTTTCCTGTTATACTGAACATGTGCTCAAAAATTCCTAACTGTACGGTTGGATGATCTAAAGAATGCAACCGTACAACTGGAAAAATCCGATATTGATTCAGGAGGAAACAATTCATGAGACCCATTGTTTTAAAGGCCCGGGGCCTGAAAAAATATTATCGTTCAGGGGAAAATGTAACAAAAGCGCTGGACGGCATCGACCTGGATATCTGCTACGGGGAATTTGCCGCCATCGTCGGCACTTCCGGAAGCGGAAAATCCACACTGCTCCACATGCTGGGCGGTCTGGACAGCCCCACCGAGGGTACGGTCCAGGTAGGGGATAAGGAACTGACCAGTATGAACGATGAAGAACTGGCGGTATTCCGCAGGCGCGGCATCGGCTTTGTGTTTCAGCAGTACAATCTGGTGCAGACGCTGAATGTCCGGGAAAATATAGTTCTTCCGGTACTGCTGGATGGAGGAACGATCGATGAAGACTATTGCCGGGAGATCGTAACGCTTTTAAAGATTGATGAAAAGCTGGAGCAGTTTCCCAATCAGCTCTCCGGCGGGCAGCAGCAGAGGGTGGCGATCGCCCGGGCGCTTGCCGGCAAGCCGTCCATCGTGCTGGCAGACGAGCCGACAGGAAACTTGGACAGCAGGACCAGCCAGGACGTGATGGCATTTCTCAAGGCCGGCAACCAGCGGTTTCAGCAGACCATGGTGATGATCACCCACAACCCGGAGATCGCCCAGATGGCAGACCGCATCATCCGTATTGAGGACGGCCGGATCAAGTCCGGCGGAGCAGGACAATGGGGATCCAGCAGGATTGGTTCCATCGGAGCAGAGCAGCCGGAACCCGCGCGGATCAGCAGACAGCCGGAATCGGCCGGATCAGCCCGACCCAGCAGCGGAAAGGAGGCTCACATCCATGTTTCAGGTGAGAAATAAAGAGGCCATCCGCCTGCTCACAGGCCGGCAGATGAAGAAGAACCGGCAGAGAAATGCCATTGCCGTCGGAGCCATCATCCTGACCTCCATCCTGTTTTCCGCGCTGTTTACGGTGGGCGGCGGGATTCTGGAAGTGGCGCGGCAGAGCATGATGCGCGCATCCGGAAGCTCGGCGCAGGCTGTGATCAAGTTTTTGTCCATGCCGGAATATGAGAATGTGAAAGCAGCCGGAGGATACGAGAAGATCGGATATTCCATCGTGACCGGGACCGGGGCGCACGAAAGCCTTCAAAAGCTCTATACGGAGGTCCGGTACGGGGAAACGTATTCGGCTCAGTCATTCCGATCATTTCCCACAGAGGGAAGGATGCCGGAAGAGAAAATGGAGATCGCCGTACCCCGCCTTGTCCTGGACGCGATGGGGCTTCCGGATCAGCCTGGAAGCCGGATCGTATTTCCAATCATGGTTGACGGGACACTGCGCGAAGATACCTTTACCCTGTGCGGCGTCTGGGACGGGGATCCGGTTGCGCCTGCACAGCAGGTATGGGTATCGAAAGCCTACAGTGAGGAGATCGCGCCGACGCGGATGACCAGCTTTGGAGAGGGCGTGCCTTATGAGGGAACGGTCATGGCGGACATCGATTTTCCAAATACCTGGAATCTACAGGGGAAGCTGGCGGATCTGCTTGCCCGGGCCGGACTTCCGGAGGATACCCCGGGCGGGATCAACCCGGCATATTCGTCACTCAGCGTCGATCTCTACACGATCCTGACCATAGTCATCCTTCTGGCGGTCATCCTGGTTTCCGGCTACCTGATCATTTACAATATTTTTTATATTTCCGTCACCCAGGATATCCAGTATTACGGCCTGCTGAAAACCATCGGGGCTTCCGGAAAGCAATTGCGCCGGATCGTTCTGCGGCAGGCAATGGGCCTGTCCGCCGTCGGGATCCCAGCAGGGCTTCTGGCAGGATACGCCGTGGGATATCTGCTCCTTCCTTATGTGGTGATGCTGTTCCTGCAGACCTATGAATTTGAGGATTATACGATATCTCCGGCAGTGCTGGCCGGGGCGGCGCTGTTCAGCCTGCTGACGGTGTATATCAGCTTTCGTTCGCCGGGACGGATTGCGGCATCCGTTTCCCCCGTGGAAGCGGTACGCTATACCGGCGAGACCCAACAGAAGGGCGCGCCGGGGCGATGCCGGAAAAGCATATGGCAGTGTGTGGAAGCACATCGAAGCATCCTGTGGAAACGGAAAGCGCATATAAAAATGATGCGGAAGAAAAAAACAAGTACATTGGGATTCGGAAAATCCACAAAGCAAAAGAACGCACCTGCGATCCTTGCCCTCCGGAACCTGCGCCGTGACGGAAAAAAAGCGGTGCTGGTGATCCTGTCCCTCTTTTTAAGCATGACTCTTTTAAATACCACATACACCATCATCAGCGGATTTGACCTGGAGCAGTATGTGGAAACACAGACCAACGGTGATTTTGAGGTGACGGACTGGACGGTGGCCATGGCCGGACAATATGACAAGAACCTGGAAGGGATCGACAGCGGATTTGAAGAAGCAGTGAGCCGGCTTCAGGGGCTGACCCGGTTTGAAAAGGTCTATTGCGAGCTCGGACAGGCGGATCTTTCGGAGCACGCTCTGGAGCGCCTGGCCTGGGAAAACGAGCAGGGAAATGAATATACGGATATGTGCGACCTGGAAAGAGGACAGGAGCCGCTGTATGCTTACGCGGCTACGGGAACGCTGGTGGAGCATGCGGTATATACGGATGGAGAATTTGACGCGGAAAAATGGGCCCAGGGGACATACGTAGTCTATTGCGACGGCGCGCCCTGGTGGGGCGTGAAGCCGGAGATGCTGTATCAGCCCGGAGACAGGATCACTCTGGAGGGAAAGGAAGGGCAGAAAAAGGAATATACGGTGATGGCGGTCGGAGAGCTGCCCTCCACACTGACCGCGCGTATGGCTATCAGCATCGGGATCAACGTGATCCTGCCGGAGCAGGAATTTACGGAGCTGTACGGTGAGAAACAGCCCTTAAGCGTGGTCTATGATGTGGAAAAATCTCATCGGGATGAGGCAGAAAAAATCACGGCGAAATGGATGGAAGACTCCGGCATGGTCTGCATTTCCTTTGAAACGCTGAAGGAAGAATTTCAGAAAACGAAGCAGGTGTTTACCATGATCGGCGGAAGCCTGAGCCTGGTCCTTGGGGCGATCGGGATCCTGAACTTCATCAATATCATGGTCACAGGAATTCTCACAAGACAAAAGGAGCTTGCCATGCTCAGCGCCGTGGGCATGGGCGGCAGGCAGATGAAGCGGATGCTGATCTGGGAAAGCGCGGCATACATCGGCAGCGCATCGGTCCTGGCCGTCACGGCAGGCAATCTGCTGAGCTGGCTCATCTGTCAGGATGTGGTGATCCGGAATCAGTGGGCGTTTGCGTATCACTTTACGGTTGTTCCGGTGGCGGTGTGCCTGCCGCTCCTGCTGCTGGCCGCTTCGGCGGTGCCGCTGATGTTCTATAAAAAACTGTGCGCGGGGAGCGTGGTGGAAAGGCTGCGGTATTGCTGAGGGGCCGGATGCCTTGCGGTAAAGTGCGAGGCGTCGTGAACAGTAACTAAGAATCTGCAAAGAAATAAAAAAACTGATAAAAAAAGATTAAAAAAGTCGAAAAATCTGTTATAATAGACAATAGCGTTTTGAAAACTACGCGGACATCGGCGCAAATGCGGCGCCGATGCTGCTGCGCAAGGGAGAGAAGATCATGCTGTTGTTATTTTTTGGTGTATGGATCATATTCAACGGGACAATTACTGCGGAGATTGCCGTGATCGGCGCAGTGATTGTCCTTTTCATGTTTGCGTTTATCTGCAGGTTTATGGATTATAGCCTGAGACAGGAGTTTCTTCTATATAAAAGAAGCGTCTGCCTTCTGCGCTATATCCTTGTGCTGATCATGGAGATCATCAAAGCGAATATGGCGGTCACCCGTCTGATCACGTCGAGCAGCGAGGTGGTGGAGCCGGTGATGGTGCGTGTCCATACGAATCTGAAATCCAAATTCTGCAGGGTGCTACTGGCCAATTCCATCACCCTGACGCCGGGGACGATCACGGTGTCGATGGATGAGGAAGAGTGCGTGGTACATTGCCTGGACAAGTCCCTCTCGGAGGGGATGGGGGATTCCGTGTTTGTGAAAATGCTGGAGAAGCTGGAAAGGATTGGTGAGTGATATGCGGATCATATTGGATCATTCGTGGATCTTTATCTCCATTTTCCTGTTTCTTGCGATCCTTCTGCTTTTGTGTCTGATCCGCGCCATCAAAGGGCCGACCATTGCCGACCGGGTGGTGGCGGTGAATATGATGGGAACCATTGTCATGGTGGTGATCGCCATGCTTGCCGTGTACATGGGAGAAGGATACCTTCTGGATATCTGCCTGATCTATGCCATGATCAGCTTTCTTGCGGTGGTGGTGCTGACCAAGGTGTACAGCGGCGTGCATCTGGAGAAGCTGGCCAAGCACAGGAAATTGAAGCAGGGCGAAAAAGCCGGGCAGACTGAAAACACCCGTGAGAGTGAATCCGGCAGAAAGCAGGCTGAAAACATCCCTGAGAGTGAATCAGGGAGAGGACAGACTGTGCAGATCCAGGAGGGAGAATATGAGGGAAATCCGGCAGAAAACATCCAGGAAGAAACAACGAAGATGCAAGGAACACTGGCGAAAATGAACCGGACTGGTGAAGCAGAAACAGCAGAAAAAGCAAGCGGGGAAAAGCAGCAGATAGCTGGCAGTATAACCCCGGAAAGGAGTGTCTGGCTATGATCCTGATCGAATGGCTGCAGTTTATTCTCGGCGTTGCGTTCCTGCTGGCCGGACTTGGCGTCTTTGCCGTACAGGTATTCGGCGTTTTTAAGTTTAATTATGTCCTGAACCGGATGCATGCGGCGGCAATGGGAGACACTCTTGGTATCGGCATTTCCCTGGTGGGCCTGATCATCCTGTCGGGATGGAATTTTGCCTCCCTGAAAATGGCGCTGATCATCGTATTTTTGTGGAATGCCTCTCCGGTATCCTCCCACCTGATCGCCCGCCTTGAGGCCACCACCAATCCACATCTGGAGCGGTGCTGTGAGCTGGAGGAAGGGGTCATGGAGCACCTCTGGGACGAGGACCAGAGAGAGATCATCTATGCGGATCAGAAAAAAAAGAATGCTGATAAAGTGGATCAAAATAAAGTGAACCACGACAAAGCAATCCAGCACAAAGCAGAGGAGGAAACGTAATGGCTGTATTTGAATATATCCTGATGGGCTTTCTGGTCATCTGCGCCATCTCCGTTAGCTTTTCCAGAAACCTTTTAAATTCCATCCTGATCTTCATGTCGTACAGCCTGGTCATGTCGATCATCTGGATCCTTCTGGAATCCCCGGATCTTGCCATTACGGAAGCGGCAGTGGGAGCCGGAGTGACCAGTGTGCTGTTCTTTGTCACATTGAAGAAGATCCATGCTCTTGGAGAGGAGGACGAGGAAACCGATGAGTAGAAAAATATCCGAGGAAGAATACAAACGTCAGCGGATCGTCCGCATGAAGCACTGGCTTAGCGGGGAAAAGGACCTTTATCTGGATAATATGGAAGTGATCCCGCGGGAGGAATACAAACCGGACCGCAAGCAGCTGGAACGGTATGAGCATGATCTGGACGAGGTGATGACACGAACCTATGATACGGAGCATAACCGGGTATACCGTTTTTTTCAGCGCTTTTATAAAATGGCGGCCGTGCTCTGCTGTACCGTGCTGGTCCTGATCCTGATCGTGGAGGTTTCCTACCTTCCGCCGATCGGCTCCGCCAGCAATCCGGCAAGTAATGAGGTGGCGGCAAAGTATATCGAGGACGGGCTGCAGGATACGGGGGCCGTCAATATTGTGACGGGCATGATCCTGGACTACCGGGCGTTTGACACCTTCGGCGAGTCCAATGTACTTTTTATCGCAACCTGCACGGTCCTCATCCTGATGCGCAATGACAAAAAGAAGGGAAAGGGCAGCGCAGAGGACGAGGAGCGGCGGGACAGCTTTTATGAACCGAAGAAGGATGTCATCCTGCAGATGGCCGCAAGGATCCTGGTGCCTGTCATCATGCTCTTCGGCGTTTACATCATCCTGAACGGACACCTTTCACCGGGAGGTGGATTTTCCGGCGGGGCCATCATAGGGGCAGGGCTGATCCTGTACCTGAACGCATTTGGATTCGAGAAGACAGAGCGGTTTTTTACGGAAAAGACCTACAAGGCGGTCAGCTTCGGGGCGCTGCTCTTTTACTGCCTGGCAAAAAGCTATTCCTTTTACACCGGAGCGCATCATCTGGAGAGCGGGATCCCGCTGGGAACGCCGGGGGCGATCATCAGCAGCGGCCTGATCCTGCCCCTGAACATCTGTGTCGGTCTGGTGGTCGCATGTACGATGTACGCATTCTTTGCGCTGTTCCGAAAGGGAGGATTTTGACAGATGTTCGTGTTCCCTGCATTGCTTCGAAAGGAAGGATTCTGAACGATGTACATGTTTTATGCACTGTTTCGAAAAGGAGGATTCTGAAAAATGTTTGGTTCCAATCTGCTCCCCAATCTGGGGGAAGTTGTCGCCATGATTCTGTTTGGGATCGGGTTCGCGAACCTGCTGCTCCAGAAGAATCTGATCAAAAAAATCATCGGCCTGAACATTATGGACACGGCAGTCTATCTGTTTCTGGCAATTAAAGGCTATATTGAAGGAAGGTCCGCGCCTATCGTAGTGGACGGAGTGCAGGAGGTGGAAGCCTACATCAATCCCATTCCCAGCGGCCTGGTGCTGACCGGCATCGTGGTCTCCGTCTCCGTGACGGCTCTGATGCTATCCCTGACGGTACGCCTGTACAAGCGGTATCACACGCTGGATCTGGATGAAATCTCTTCGCGGCTGAAAAAGGAGGGCATCTAAATGGCATTTGTACAAAATGTACCGTTCTTTTCCATCATGCTGTCCATGTTTTCCGGGATCGTGTCCTCCATCCTTCCGGGAAAAGCGGCGAAACGGCTGAATACGGCGGTCATCCTGGTGATCGGCGCCGCCTCCGCGTGGCTCCTGTCCTGGCTGATGCGGACGGGGGGAAGCTATACCTTTATGATGGGACATTTTCCCGCGCCCTGGGGAAATGAGATCCGGGCCGGAGCTCTGGAAGCGGGGATGGCTCTGTTTTTCTGTGTCATCATGCTTTTGTCCATGCTGGGCGGGCGTAAAAAATTGTTTGATGAAGTGGAAGTCACGAAGCACAATATTTATTATATCCTGACGGATCTGCTGCTGAGCTCTTTGCTGGCGTTGGTCTACACAAACGACCTTTTCACGGCTTATGTATTTGTGGAGATCAACACCATTGCCGCCTGCGGGCTGATCATGATCCGGCAGAACGGAAGGACCATTGAGGCGGCGGTCCGCTACATGATCATGAGCCTGCTGGGGTCCGGTCTGCTGCTGATGGGGATCTGCATGCTTTACGACCTGACGGGGCACCTTCTGATGTCCAATATCAAGGAAAGCGTGGCGGCCATCATGGCGGCGGGCACCTATCAGATCCCGCTGACCATCACCATCGGGCTTGTAACGGTGGGACTGGCCATCAAGAGCGCGCTGTTCCCGTTCCATGCCTGGCTTCCGGACGCTTACGGATATTCCACGGTATCCTCGGCGGCGATGCTGTCCAGCCTGGTGTCCAAGGGATATATTTTCCTGCTGATCAAAATTTTCTACCGCGTGGTAGGATTTGATATCATCGTGGGGAGCAAGATTCCAAACGTGTTGTTCCTGTTTGGGCTGAGCGGCATGATCTTCGGCTCCATCAGCGCCATCTGGGAAAAAGACATCCGCCGGATGATCGCATTTTCCTCGGTGGCCCAGATCGGATATATTTACATGGGCTTCGGCCTGGGGACGACGGAAGGGATGGTGGCAAGCATTTTCCATATCCTGGCCCATGCGGCGACCAAGTCCCTGTTGTTTGTTTCCGCCATCGGACTGACCGATGTGTCGGCGGGAAGCCGGAATTTCTTCGACCTGACAGGCTCCGCTTACCGCAACAAGGTGGCGGGCGTGGGATTTTCCGTCGGAGCCATGTCCATGGTGGGGATCCCGCTGTTTTCCGGGTTCGTGAGCAAACTGCTCTTTGCGGAGGCGGCGGTCATGCATCCCACCCATAAAATGATGCCCACGCTGATCGTTCTAGCGGTCAGTACCATCCTGAACGCAATCTATTTCCTGAAAACCGTGGTGCGGATCTATGTGCCGGAGAAGCGGGAGGTGGAAGCGGAAAAAGGCTATTTTACGATGAAGGCAGGACAGCAGAGACTGTATACCATTACGATCATTTTGTTTATCCTCATCAATCTGGTGTTGGGCATGATGTCGGAGCCGATCATCGGCATCATCGAGACCGGACTGATTCACTTTATATAAGGAAGGAGACGCATACATGAATTTCAATATCTGGTTGATTTTGGCGGTATTTCTGCCGATCGTCTGCGGCGTTTTGATCCTGTTTTTTCCCGGGCTGAAAAAACGGAACGTGCTGCTGGGCGTATCCTTTCTTTCACTGGCATTTTCCATGCTCTGCGCCCTTGCCGTGATCGCGGAGGGACAGGCGGAGCTGCATCTTCTGCGGCTGGGTGGCAGCCTGGAGGTGTATTTCCACGTGGATCCGCTGGGACGGGTGTTTGCCGCGGTGATCACGGTGGTGTGGCTGATGGCAGGCATTTTTTCCTGCGAATATATGAAGCATGAAAAGGAAGAAAAACGGTATTTCGGATTCTATGTGCTGGTGTACGGCGTGCTGATGGCGCTGTGCTTTTCCGGAAATCTGGTGACCTATTATATGTTTTATGAAATGATGACGCTGACCACCCTTCCGCTGATCATGCACAACAAATCGAGAGAAGCGATCATGGCAGGCTTAAAGTACCTGTTTTATTCTCTGTGCGGCGCGTATCTGGCCCTCTTCGGAATCTATTTCCTGAACCGTTATGCCGGGACACTGGACTTTACGGCAGGGGGGAGCGGACTGGAGGCTGCGGGCGGACATTCCGCGCTGATGCTTGCGGTGGTATTTCTGATGATCCTGGGATTCGGCGTGAAGGCCGGCATGTTTCCTATGCACGCATGGCTTCCCACGGCCCATCCGGTGGCGCCTGCCCCGGCCAGCGCCGTGCTGTCGGGTCTGGTCGTGAAAATGGGTGTGCTGGGGATCGTCCGTGTGATCTTCTACGTGGTGGGCCCGGAGGTCATTCGGGGAACCTGGGTGCAGACCGCCTGGCTGACTCTGACGCTGATCACGGTATTCATGGGCTCCATGCTGGCCTATCGGGAAAAGGTGATGAAGAAGCGGCTGGCTTATTCCACGGTCAGTCAGATTTCCTATATCTTGTTCGGGCTGGCGTTATTGAATCCCGAAGCCATGATCGGATCCCTGCTGCATGTGGTATTCCATGCCTGCATCAAGTCCTGCCTGTTCCTGAGCGCAGGAGCGATCATCTATAAAACCGGAAAGATCCGGGTGGATGAGCTGACCGGGATCGGAAAGGAAATGCCGGTGACGATCTGGTGCTACACCTTCGCGTCCCTTGCGTTGGTAGGCATTCCCCCGGCCAGCGGATTTATCAGCAAATGGTATCTGGCAGGCGGTTCGCTGGAATCCGGCATCCCGGTATTTTCCTGGCTGGGACCGGTGGTCCTCCTGGTCAGCGCCCTGCTGACTGCGGGATATCTGCTGCCCATCACGATCCGGGGCTTTCTGCCGGGAGCAGATTATGATTACGAAGGACTGCAGAAAAAGGAGCCGTCGGGAGTGATGGTCATTCCGCTGCTCATTCTGGCCGGACTATCCGTACTTCTGGGCACATTCCCGAATCCGCTGATACACTATCTCAACGAAATCATTGGAACGTTGTTCTAAAGGAGGTTGGAAGGTTTGATGAGTCAATATTGGATTGTGGCAGCCATTCTGCTTCCGATACTGGGGGGCGCCCTGACGCCTGTGCTTCCGTTTCGCTCCAGAAGGGGAATGCTGATCTATCTGGAGGTGCTGACGATCGCAACCTCAGCGATCGTCCTGACAGCGCTGTCCCGCGGTACTACGGAAACGCTGCATCTGGTCTATTTTGTTCGGGGGCTTTCCATTTCCTTCCGGATCGACGGGCTGGCGATGCTTTTCGGGGGACTGGTGTCGATCCTCTGGCCCTTTGCCATGCTCTATTCCTTTGAGTATATGGAGCACGAAGGGCACGAAAAGATCTTTTTCATGTTCTACAGTATGACCTATGGAGTGACGCTGGGCGTGGCATTTGCGTCGGACATGCTCAGTATGTATCTGTTTTATGAGCTGCTGACGCTGGTGACGGTGCCGCTGATCCTGCACACGCTGGTGCGAGAGGCCATCCTTGCGGTGCGCCAGTATCTGTACATGTCGCTGGGTGGGGCCGCGTTTGCTCTGATTGCCATCGTCTTTCTGATGGTCTATGGGGACACCATGGAATTTACCCTGGGCGGGGTGCTGAATCCGGCAGTGATCGGCGGGGAGACCAATCGGCTTTTATTTGTCTATCTGCTGGCATTCTTCGGATTCGGCGTGAAGGCTGCCATCTTCCCCATGAGCGCCTGGCTTCCCCAGGCCGGTGTGGCGCCTACCCCTGTCACAGCGCTGCTTCATGCGGTGGCAGTGGTGAAGGCGGGGGTGTTTGCCATCCTGCGTCTGACCTATTACAGCTTTGGGGCGGAATTCCTGAAAGGAACCTGGGTGCAGCCCATTGTCATGGGATTTGCCATGTTCACGATCGTGTACGGGTGCAGCCGGGCGGTGAAGGAGCAGCACATCAAGCGGCGGCTGGCGTATTCTACGGTGAGCAATCTGTCCTACATCATCCTGGGCGCTTCGATGATGACTCCGGCAGGCATGGTGGGAGCCATGGCGCATATGGTGTGCCACGCGTTTATGAAGATCGGTTCCTTCCTCTGCGCAGGCGCCATCATGCACCAGACGGATAAAAAATATATTTACGAACTGAACGGGTTCGGACGGAAAATGCCGGTGGTATTCGGCTGCTTTACCGTATCGGCCCTGGGGCTGATGGGGGTTCCCGGACTGGCGGGCTTTATCAGCAAATGGAATCTGGCGAAGGCGGCGGTGGAAAGTGAAAATGTAATGGCGTATTTCGGGATCGGCTGCCTTCTGATCTCCGCGCTGCTGACCGCGATCTATATGATGTCGATCGTAATCCGGGCATTTTTCCCGGGGAGAGATTTTGACGGCAGGAGTACGGAAGGAGTTAGGGATCCCGGCTGGAAGATGTGCTTTCCGCTGCTCTGTTTTGCGGCGGCGGTCATTGCGATCGGTTTGTGTTCGGACCCGCTGATCTGCTTTCTGCAGGATATTGCGGCGGGGATTTATTAGAATATGTCCGGATGGACATCATGGGATGCGATTTGCTGTGAATTTATAATATAAGGAGGTGCGGCACGATGGAACAAGAAAGGATAGCGCTTGCCGCGGCTGTATTTTTTCCAATGGCTGCAGGTATCGTCTCTTATATAATAGGGAAAAAAAGTAAAAAGCTCCGGGACCGGGCCGTGAGTCTGACCGCAATCGCGGAATTTATCCTGACGGCAGTGATCGCGCTGCAGTACGGCGCGGCGGGCGGTTCGTTTACTATACCCGGCGTCTGCGGCTTCGGCCTGCATTTTACGGCGGATGGCTTTCGGACACTGTACGGCGCGATCGCCGCTTTCATGTGGATGATGACGAGCTTGTTTTCCGAAGAATATTTTGCGCATTATCGGAACCGGAACCGATACTATCTGTTTCAGCTGGTGACGCTGGGAGCAACGGAAGCTGTCTTTCTCTCCGCGGATCTGTACACCACCTTCATTTTCTTCGAGGTGATGTCGCTGGCGTCCTATGTCTGGGTGGCGCAGGATGAGCGGAAGGAATCTCTGCGGGCAGCGGCCACATATCTGGCGGTGGCAGTGATCGGCGGCCTGGTGATGCTGATGGGACTTTTCCTGCTGTACCAACAGGCAGGGACTCTTACCATCCGTGAACTCTATGATGCCTGCCGGGGCAAAAATGTTTACCCTGCCGCGCTCTGTCTGTTCTTTGGGTTCGGAGCGAAGGCGGGAGCATTTCCACTTCATATCTGGCTGCCCAAGGCCCATCCGGTGGCACCTGCCCCGGCCAGCGCGCTGCTGTCCGGTATCTTAACAAAGACCGGGATATTCGGTATCCTTGTGATCTCCTGCCAGATTTTGTTTCATGACGGAGCGTGGGGAACCTTCGTATTGCTGACCGGAGTCCTGACCATGGCGGCGGGGGCGGTGCTTGCCCTGTTTTCCAATGATTTTAAGCGGACGCTGGCATGTTCCTCCGTATCCCAGATCGGATTTATCCTGACAGGCATCGGGACGCAGGGGCTTCTGGGAGAGGAAAATGCGCTGGCAGTCCAGGGAAGCTTCCTCCATATGATGAATCATTCCCTGTTCAAGCTGGTGCTCTTCATGACGGCGGGAGTCATTTATATGAATCTGCACAAGCTGGATCTGAATGACATCCGGGGCTTCGGAAGAAAGAAGCCGCTCCTGATGGGGATCTATCTGTGCGGCGCGTTGGGGATCGGCGGGGTTCCGCTCTTTTCCGGCTATGTGAGCAAGACACTGATCCATGAAAGCATTGTAGAATATATCGAGCTGCTGAAGGAAGGCGCGGTCAGTCCTGTACTTCTGGGGGCGGCGGACATGAAGCTGATCGAGTGGGTATTTTTGGTGAGCGGCGGATTCACTGTGGCGTATATGTGTAAATTATTTTTCGCGGTGTTTGTAGAGAAGAACCGTGATCCGGAGGTACAGGCCAGGTACGATGCCATGAGCGGGGCCTATATGAACCGGAAAAGCGCGTTTGCCCTGACGGTCAGCGCGGCATTATTCCCGGTGATGGGGATCCTTCCGCGCCTGACCATGGACAAGGCGGCGGGGTTCGTAAAAGAGTTCTTCGGACTGGAGCATATCCATGAAGTCTCCTATTTCAGCTTCGTGAACCTGAAAGGCGGGCTGACTTCGATTGCGATCGGCGCGGCGGTATATGTGGTGATGGTCAGATTCTGGATGCTCCGGAAGGAAGAAAACGGGGAGACGGTCTATGTCAATTACTGGCCGAGGGTGCTGGATCTGGAGGATTATCTGTACCGGCCGATCTTGCTCAAGGTGGTTCCGTCAATTTGCGGCGCGGTTTGCTTTGTACTGGATCATGCGGTGGATTTTATCGCAAAGATTTTGCCCATCGCGGGAAGCGTGGAAGCCAGCTTTTTCGATACTCTGGTGGATACGATCGTGGTATTTTTGCGGAAGACGATCTACAAGGACAGCCCTCAGCCCCAGGAGCTGCTGGAAGGGAACGCGGTGACGTACCGGCTGGGAAGCTTTGTGAATGGCGTTGTGGGAATCTTGAATAAGACGGCCTGGCGGGAGCGGCCGGATGAAAAGGATTATACGCACCAGTACGCGCTGGCGTATACCAGCTTTAAGGAAAATACAAGCCTGATCGGACGGAGTCTGTCTTATGGGCTGATCTTGTTCTGTGTGGGGCTGCTGGCGACGCTGGTGTATCTGCTGCTGGTGCTGGCGGGGTGAACAGAGCAGGAATGGATAAGGACAACTAAAACATTGTTCCGTCATTTTTCGGGGAGAGCAGACATTTTTTGTAAAGGTTACTGTTCACACCCTGACCGGGTGCTCACAGTAACGGCATCCAGCCCATTGAAAAGTCGCCTGCCGGCGGTCCTAAGCGCCAGCGACGCTTGTTTAGGACGGACCGGAACGGAGTGTAGACGGGTTGGATGCCCGCCCCATCGCTGTATTGGCCGGATGCCGTGCAGCGAGTGCGCGACACCGTGTGAACAGTAAGTGCGCCCAGAAGGGCGCAATGTTTAATGGGTGGAAATCCCATCTGGTAAGATGCTAACCACATCACCAGTAGCGAACCTTGGGTCTGTATTGGTAACATATCAGGCTAAGCGTAGGAAGCTAGTGTAGCATCTCAATCATTTTTTGATTTATACCAAATATGCTAAAATATAGATATATTATCTAGCATAAAGGAGGCAGATTTATGTCAATTACAAAGTCCTATAATAAACACACTAATACCTACTACGCATATGAAACAACTTATGAATGGGAGGATACCAAACAAAAGAAAGTGCAGCGCAAGCATTGTATCGGCCAGTTTGATCCGGATACGGGCGAGATCATCCCAAATGGAAAGGTGGGCCGCCCAGGCCGTGCCACAAAGACCTCTGCCGGGAAGCTGCAGGCCACTCCTATGAAAAAAAGGAACAGGAAGCAGACGTGAAAGTCCTGGCATTCAGGCTTTCTAAAATTGAAGAAACTTTGCTTATGCTTTCAGAGGAAATCCACAGCATGAGGAAAGAGATTGAAACATGGAAGCTGGCTGAATATCGCTGAGATTGGGATCAATATCATGACCAGGGAATGTCTTGACCGTAGGATTCCCGGTATAGAGGAAGCATAATTTTTATTTTACAACAGGAGCCAGATTTTATAAGTATCTGGCTCTGTTTTTTGTATGTAGATGAAGAATAATTTCCACCTGTACGGTTGGATGCTCTAAAGAGCCTCCAACCTACTTGACCTCCGCATAGCATTCCCCATTGCCCCGCCTGTGAAAACGCCTTGTAATAGGAAATGTTTTTGTATATAATGAATATGGAAATACTGAAAAAATCCGTCCGCCGCGGATGAATGGATCAGCCTACCAGAAATCCGACGCCTGAAAGGAGTGCAAAATGCTTTCAATTTTTTATGGAGACATGCCGGAGGCGGTTTACAATCCGGTCTTATATTTTAAAAATACGTATACAGATGAATGGATTACAGATGATCTTCCGAGAAACATGATTCGGGATGTGGACCGATCGACAGTCCTGGGCCCACGGATAATTGACAGTCCTGTTTTGGGTGGTATTTCTCCGCGGGAACTGTCTGGAGGGGTCAAAACGCTGATTGCCATATATAAAGTACCAGAAAAAATCTTCAATGCCTCCGCGTGCGGAGATAACTGCGCCAAATGGATTCTGAGGATTGGAGAACTGCAGGATGTGACGATCAATCTGCGTCATCTGATGGACTTTGGAGAGGCAAGGTTTACGGCCAAGGTTTTGAACACAGATCAGATCGTCCACAATATGGACGAATTGCTGCCGATTGCCGGAATGCTTGTACGATAGGAAGCAGTATGTGCCGGTTGTTTGAGGGGAAATGACAGAAACTGCGGGGGATCGGTTATCTTAAGTCCGCATCTGATAGGAGAGGTTCTGATGAAAGGTAGTTATGCAATTACGGTTTCCAACGCAAAACTGCGTTATGATTTTACAATCCGGAGAAATATTACCATTATCAAAGGCAACAGTGCCACCGGGAAAACAACACTTGTCGAGATGATCCGGGAATATTATGAATCCGGAGAAGACAGCGGGATTCATCTGAAATGCGAAAAAAGCTGCAGAGTACTTGGAGGAAGAGACTGGAAAGCGCTTCTGAGCCTGATGGACGAAACGATTGTTTTCATAGATGAGGAGAACGCATTTCTGCCTACAAAAGAATTTGCGGAGGCGGTTCGTGGGTCAGATAATTACTATGTCATTGTGACAAGAGAGGGGCTTCCCAATCTGCCCTACAGTGTGGAGGAAATCTATGGAATCCGCGAATCCGGAAAATATGCGTCTCTGAAACAGACATATAATGAATTGTTCCATATCTATGGGAAAACAGATTATACAAAACCGGTAAAACCGGAGTATGTGATCGTAGAAGATTCAAATTCAGGGTACGAATTTTTTACCGGAGCAGTAGAGAAGGGCCGCTGCAAGGTGGTCAGCGCAGGCGGAAAATCAAATCTTTTTGCGGAGACAATCAAAAGTTCTGCTGATAATATGCTGATTATTGCGGATGGCGCTGCTTTTGGTTCAGAGATGGACCGGATGATGAAGCAGATTCAGAGAAAAAAAGGAATGGTTCTTTATCTCCCGGAGTCCTTCGAATGGCTGATCCTGCAGTCAGGTATCATTTCGGATGGAATGGTGAATGCTGTTTTAGAGAAACCAGAGAATTTTATAAATAGTCAAGAATATTTCAGTTGGGAGAGATTTTTTACAGCATTGCTTATCCAAATGACAAAAGACACATATTTGAAATACTCGAAAAAGAAGCTGAACGAAGTATATTTGCAGGAAGAGATTGCTTCAAAAATTATACAGCAGATGACAGGGATTGAACTGTGATACTTTTACCCTTATGACAGGTGTAAGCCCATTTTATATACCTTCATATGCAAAAAAGGTGCCAATGGCACCTTCGCCATACGTGAAGGAAAACCCAGCAGGATCAGGTCTGGGGTGTTAGCAGGAATCCTTATTCTTTCGTGTAAATGCGCAAAAATATAATCTTTACATCTAAGAATATGAGAATTTGCCGATTCCTGCAAATTCTTTCTATTACTTTTCAGTTCATGCACTAAGGTGGCATACTGCATTTCGGCCTGTTTTCCAAGCTGAATAGCCGCATCCGGGTTTGATACTTCTTCGATTTTCTGAATATAACTGTCACTTAAAGAAAAGGCTGTTTCCGGATGCGCGCCGCCTTCTATGCCTGCGCGCACGCTTAAAGCAACCAGGACGATCGCGATATTCTGATAATTTCTCAGCTTATTTTTTGCCAGCGTGCCGGCCTTCCCTATATAATCCTCTTCCCAGCTCTTTTTTAACAATTCCAGATTTCCATTTCGTATACTCGAAAACTCCCGTACTTCCTGATCATAAGGATTATGTCTGGAAGCAGACTCAATATTGTCAAATATAATATTCGAAAAATTTTGGAATACCTGCCTTGTATCAGATCCTTTTAAAAAATTTAAAGAGAGGGTTTTATCTAAAGACAGCGTTTTCTCATGAAATAAATTATAGATCAGCAGCAAAATTTTTACCAGATCCTCTGCATCACAGCAATAGAGATTATCCAGCAGCCGGGTATCATTACAGTTTTCGGGGAGAACAAATTTACTCCTTGCATTGTCGCTCAATATGACAGGGCCCGCTACAAATATAGATTCTTCCGTAGGAACAGAAGCATACGTTATATGGTCTGAACCAGTAAATATTCTCGGAGCATCTGTATTGTAGGAAGATAGCAGTACCTGATGCAAGCTGTGATTGTCTGAATCTTGTATCGAACCCAGAGTCCCGGTGAGATCTTTTCTGTCACAGACTTCTTTGATCAGAATCCCGTGGAAATCGTATCTTCGTACAATTGTATGGAGCTGACGTGAAACATATTGCATAAGAAAGCCTTCTGGAAATCACGGTGGATCAGAAACAGTGCCGCTTTAAGCTTCTGAATGGAGAGCCGGTAACGGTGTACGTATACAAAAAAGTGTATGATATTCAGGATGAAAATAAAGTCGGTTTGGAGAAGGAATCATGGATATAAAACAATACCAGGGAGCCATTTTTGACCTGGACGGAGTGTTAGTAGATACGGCTAAATATCATTATCTGGCGTGGAAACAGCTAGCAGATGAACTGGGATTTGACTTTACGAGACAGCAGAATGAGGCGTTAAAGGGGGTATCCCGAATGCGTTCTCTGGAGCTTCTGCTGGGATTCGGAGGGATGATGGGCCGCTTTTCAGAAGAAGAGATGCATGATATGGCAGAGAAAAAGAACAGGATTTATGTGGAGTATGTGAAAAAGCTGAGACAGGAGGAATTGTTGCCGGGGGTAAAGGAACTGCTGGAAAGGATGAAGGATTCAGGCATAAAAATAGCTCTCGGATCAGCCAGCAAAAATGCGGAAATGATTCTGGAAGGTTTAGGGATTACAAAGTATTTTGATGCCATCGTAGACGGGACAATGGTTACAAAGGCAAAACCAGATCCGGAGGTGTTTCTCTTGGGGGCAAAGCTTTTGGGAGTTTCAGCAGAGGAATGTGTAGTTTTTTTGTTGAAATTTGAGAGGTATTCCTCGTTGCTTTTTTAGATGGACGCACTTTCCCAGGCCCTGTCACCAGACAGGGCCTGAGTCTTTTGAACGGTCTATTTTTATGCGCTTTTCTTTAAAGGAAACAGGTGATTCCCGGTTCTGTCTCCCTGAATCTTATGGCGCAGCTTATTGATGTTATGTGCAAATGCCAAAAGTATCGCTTCTGCTTTCACATTCTGGCTCCCACGGCACAAAAATCTCCGGAATCCACTGTTCTGTTTTAGTTCCCCGAAGGATCCTTCCACCTGGATACTTTGATTCATCCGGAGTTTTATCCCTTCTTCGCTTTCGATCCGGTCCAGATCTGCTTCACGGTATTCGAGCAACTTTTATCCTCATAAAAGTCGCGTCGTGGTCCGTTTTGGAATAACTGTTGCGTGTTCCGCAGATATGCAGCTTTTTCGTATTTTCATACCGGTTGAATTTCCGCCGAAAGAATGATAAGATACAAGAAAAGACCGGGAGGTGCAGCTATGCCAAGAACAGTCGGAATCGGGCACCAGAATTTTGAAAAATTGATTACAAATGATTACTTCTACATCGATAAAACATCGTTTATCAAAGAATGGTGGGAAAACGGTGATGAAGTTACCCTGATCACCCGCCCCAGGCGTTTCGGAAAGACACTGAATCTGGATACGATAGAACATTTCTTCTCAATCAGCCATTCTGGAAGAAGCGATTTATTCCAAAATCTGTCGATCTGGCAGGAAGAAAAATACAGAGAGCTGCAGGGAACTTATCCAGTCATTTTCCTGAGTTTTGCTGATGTGAAAGAAACTTCTTTCTCAGGCACAAGGAAAACCATCTGTCAGATCATAGAAAATCTGTATAATAAATATGACTTTCTTTTGGAAAGCGGCTATTTGAATGAAAATGAAAAAAAACGATACAAAACAATCTCTATTGATATGGAGAACAATCTGGCGGCCAGGTCGCTGAAGGATCTAATGGATTACCTGATGCGCTATTACGGAAAAAAAGTGATCATTCTGCTGGACGAATACGATACCCCGATGCAGGAGGCTTATGTGTATGGCTACTGGGATGAACTGGTTTCCTTTATCCGTAACCTGTTTAATTCCACATTTAAAACGAATCCGTTCCTTGCCAAAGCGATGATGACCGGGATCACAAGAGTCAGCAAGGAATCTATTTTCTCAGATCTGAATAATCTGACAGCTGTTACAACCACCTCTGATCTATATGCGGACAGCTTTGGATTTACCCAGGAGGAGGTCTGGAACGCTCTGGAGGAATATGGTCTGTCAGATCAAAAGGACGGTGTCAGGAGATGGTATGACGGATTTACATTTGGGAATAAGACCGATATCTACAATCCCTGGTCTATTATCAATTACCTGAAATTTGCAAAGCTTGCCCCTTATTGGGCCAACACCAGCAGTAACAGCCTGGTGGGAAAGCTGATCCGTGAAGGAAGCGCGGATACAAAGATGGTGATGGAGGATCTCCTTTCCGGCAAAGTGCTTCGTACAGAGATTGACGAGCAGATCATATTCAGCCAGTTAGGGCGCAAAGAAAGCGCAATCTGGAGTCTGCTGCTTGCAAGCGGCTATCTGCGCGTGAAGCAATGGGAGATGGATAAAAGGGAACGGATGATCTATGACCTTGTGTTAACCAACCGCGAAGTGTCACTGATGTTTGAGTTGATGGTAGAGGATTGGTTCTCGGATTTTACCCCCGCGTATAACAACTTTATCAAGGCGCTTTTATTGGATGATAAAAAGGCAATGAATGTATATATGAACCGGGTTGCCTTCGCCACATTCAGCTACTTTGATACCGGAAAGCATCCGTCCGATGCAACGGAACCGGAACGTTTCTACCACGGTTTTGTCCTCGGCCTGATGGTGGATCTGGGAGACCGATATACCATTACCTCCAACCGGGAAAGCGGCTTCGGAAGGTACGATGTGATGCTGGAGCCCCTTTCAGACACGGACAACGCCATTATCCTGGAATTTAAGGTCCACGATCCGGACGAGGAAGCTGCGCTTGCAGATACGGTGCAGGCAGCGCTGGACCAGATCGACCGCATGAAATATTCGGCTGCGCTGGAGGCAAAGGGCATTCCGCGGGAGCGGATCCAGAAGTATGGATTTGCGTTCAAAGGGAAGACAGTTCTGATCGGATGAGATACAGGTTTCAAGACAGAGCGGGAATTGAGGCGGCAAAGACCTTAATTCCCGCGGCAATTAGTGACAGTAACGTTTTGTCGCTTTTAAAAAAATTGAAATGGTATATTATCATTTCATCTTCTTTGCGATTTCATATATCTTATCCCCGCACCGCTCAAAGAACATCCGATATCCCGAACAAAAATAATTTTCATAAAATCCACCGGAAGCATTCCAATCCCGGCTTCTCTGGCATCCTCCGCGGCAGAGCCGGAAGTGGGGACAGCCTTTGCAGTCCTGGCCCAGCTGCCGCGACCGCTCGATAAATCCCAGCTCTTTCCGTCTGGCATCAATCTGATCCAGCCGGTCCTCGTTAAAATTCCCCAGCCTGTATTCATCCAGCATATAAAAATCACAGGGATAGACGCTTCCGTCCGCCTCCACCACATTCTGGATTCCGCAGACTCCGCGCTGGTCGCAGGCTTCCGCCATATAGCCTGCCGCAAGCCCGACATAATTTTCAAACTGCCGGATGTAAGGCTGACTGCCTGTCTGCAGATCCCGGGACCAGAGCTCAAACAGATCGATCAAAAATCTCCCGTAAAGCTCTGGGGTGAGAGAATAGGGCGTGGTTCCGTGCCCTTCCCCCAATGGATCCAGGCAGGCGATATACTGCTGAAAATTCCAGCCTCTTTTTTTGTAGGCGCGGTAAACATCGGATATATTTTGGACGATTTGCGGGGTAACAACAGTCAGAATATTATATTCCACGTCATGATCGTCCATCAGCCGGGCGGCATGCTCCACCAGATCAAATGTACCGCCGCCGGTTCTGGTATGGCGCATGGAATCGTGGATCTCCTTCGTGCCGTCTACAGAAAGCCCGACGAGAAAATGATGCTCCTTAAAAAATCGGCACCATTCTTCATCGATCGCGAATCCATTCGTCTGAAAAGCGTTGTGCACCTGGACATGGTTTTTATTATACTGCTTCTGAAAGGCCACCGCTTTTTCAAAAAAATCCAGTCTGCGCAGGGAAGGCTCTCCGCCCTGGAAGGCATAGCTGATCATGCCCTCCGCGCGCAGGATCGTCCGGCGGATGACATTTTTTAACGTCTGCTCACTCATAAAACCAAATGATTTTTGTGAACGTTTTTCCGCCTCATCACAGTAAAAACAGTAATCGCATGACATGTTGCACATGCTGGATGAAGGCTTCATTAAAACACTGACTGCAGGCATGGAAAAATCCTCCTTTGTAAGATGTTCTATTTTATGAGGGTGCTGGCAGTGGTTCCAGCAGGTTATTAACCAGTATAGTTACAAACATTATAAATACAGATTAGCATAATTACAACCATCAGTCCGATAAAAAGCCTGTCTACATGTTTCGCGGGGAGCTTTTTATTCACGGAGCGTCCCAGCATCCCTCCGCCGATCCCGCACAGGACCATAAAAACCAGCATAAGGACGGGAAAAGACGGTATGCTTTTCGTGACGGCTGAGGCGATCAGGCTTGTGGCCTGGGAGAAAAAGATGATATACAGGGAATTTTCCGCAGCCGTTTTGGTGTCCATGGAAAAGAAATAGAACAGCACCACCAGATTGATCGGACCTCCGCCGATTCCCAGAAAAGCGGACATAGTTCCGAGGGCTGCTCCGACCAGAATGCAGGAAGCCGCATTTGAGATCCGGAGCGTACGGATCCGTTCTTTATAAATCGTGTAAAGCAGAGTGCCGGCTGTAACCAGCAGCAGGATAGATGCCTGCACAGCGCCCGCCTGATCCTTATTTGCAAATAAAGAAGAAACCAGGAAAAATAGATGCTTTCCCAAAAGACCGCCCAGCGCCGCGCCAAGGGCGAAAGGAAATCCCGTCCGGACAAGTGCGGCAACTGATAGGTACTATTATAAGGCGAAAATGATTTTTCTGTCTATGCCGTGTGGCAGAGTATAGGACAAAAATTCACCATCATTGAAAGTGCCGGCGTATTGTTGTGTGCCACACTTGACAAGGGCTTAAAAAAACTGTAAAAATATAAAAAGTTTGGCGAATATTAGAACTATTTAGAACAGAAGCGCGCCAGATAAGTCTGTGCTCTTCTGTTTCAAATCGTTGCGAAAAACTCTTTGACGGAGGTAATTATGGAAGAAAAGGAATATTCGAATCTGTATAAAATCGTAAATATTGTGCAGCGCCAAAAAGATCGGGCAGATCTGGAAGCGGTGCGCTGCCTTCTAAACGACAGGATGCGCCTTCGAACCGTGGCTAAGGAAGAACCGATATTCTACATAGAAGACGGAAAAGACTTGGTGTATTTGGTGCTTCGTGGAAGCTATATCAATTACCGGGTCTCCCTGAATGGAAAGGTAAACATATTGGGACGTGAAAAAGCCCCAGTATGGAGTGGGATAGACCGGGCGGCCAATGCGTCTAATATTAATTTTACAGAAAACAAAACGATGGAAGAATGTATTGTCCTCGAAATTGATGCAAAATATTTTTTGGAGGCTGTGGAGCATGATGGCCGATTCGGATTATATATAATCAAACATATTCTGAACAAGATGACAGATATCTCGGGCAAATCCGACCGTCTGATCTTCCATGACACAAGTGAGCATTTTGCCTACTTTATTTTGAAATACTGGAAAGATCATCATGATGCCGCCGGAAACAGCAGGATTGAGATGAAAAATGCGGATCTGGCCGATGAAGTCGGAATCAGCCAGAGGTCTCTGTATCGGATTCAAAACGCGTGGAAGAATGAAGGGCTGATTTCTGTGAAAAATGGGAATATTGTAGTGACTGCCGGGCAGATTCGAAGACTTCAGGAGATCTTTTATTGGATGATAAAAAGGCGATGAATGTATATATGAACCGGGTTGCCTTCGCCACATTCAGTTGCTTGAAACTTGAAGGAAATTATCACAATTCGAAATGCAATTCAGCAATTCGGCATGACTATGAAAATTGTTGAAATATTCACCGGTTCTGGTAAAATATAAAAAGGGATCTGGTTATGAAAATTTTGTTTTCATCCGCCAAGGGAAGACGCAAAAAGAACGAACAATGGAATTGATAATATCGGAAAGAGATATGATAAGGATATTTAGAAAGAAGAATTACATATGTGAAACAGGAGGAATGATTCATGGAGTTATATACACATCGGCTGATCCTTCGGTCCTGGCAATTAGATGATGCGGAAAATCTATATCAATACGCGAAGAACCCCAATGTCGGCCCGGTGGCAGGATGGCCGATACATACAAGCGTTGAAAACAGCCGGGAGATCATACAAACTGTATTTGCCGAGGAAGAAACATACGCCGTTTGCCTGAAGACAGATCATCTGCCGATTGGATGTGTCGCCATTACAGTCGGCGCGCGAAGCAATATGAAGCTTCCGGACGATGAAGGAGAGCTCGGCTATTGGATCGGGGAACCGTTCTGGGGGCAGGGACTGATCCCGGAAGCATGTACAGAACTGATACGCCATGGTTTTGAGGATTTAAAACTGAAAAGGCTGTGGTGCGGGTATTTTGAGGGAAATGAAAAGTCCAGGCGCGCACAGGAAAAATGCGGGTTTGTTTACCATCATACCAAGAAAGATATACATTGGGAACTGATGGACGATATCCGCACGGAACATGTTACAGTATTGGAACGGAACGGATGAGTAGAATGATGAATCGAAGCAAGCCGGGAAGGCGTCAGCCTCAATCAGTTGGTATTATATAAGCTGGAGCAATAAAAAACTCGAATAAAAATAATATGCAGCACTGCCATTGAAAAAAACACAAAGGAACGGAATAAAAGATGATCACAGGTGAATTAAAGAACAAAGTCGATAAAACCTGGGGGATGCTATTTTCAAGGTGCCCACTCCGGCTATGCTGACCAAGCTGATCGATGGGATTGATTCCCTGGAGCTGGGAGACTCGGACAGCAAAGGCGACCTGTATGAATACCTTCTGTCCAAGGTGGCGACGGCAGGCGCCAATGGCCAGTTCCGGATCCCGAGGCATATCATCCGGATGATGGTGGAGCTGGTCAGACCGAATCCAAAAGACTGGATCTGTGATCCGGCCATGGGTTCTGCCGGATTTCTGGTAGAGGCGCGGACCTATCTGCGGGAGCGCGAAGAAGAACTCTTTTTCGATCCGGAATTAAACAGACATTTTCATGAGGATATGTTTTTCGGTTTCGATATGGATCGGACGATGCTGCGGATCGGGGCGATGAATATGCTCCTCCACGGTGTCGATAATCCCGGTATTGAGTACTGCGACAGCCTGTCAGAAAACAATACGGATTTTGAGAAATACACACTGGTACTGGCAAACCCGCCCTTCAAGGGAAGCCTGGATTATGAAGGCGTGTCCACGGCGATTCTGGTATTTACAAAGACCGGTGCGGGCGGAACGGAGAAGGTCTGGTTCTATGATATGAAAGCGGACGGATTTTCTCTTGATGATAAACGCCAGCCCGTGCAGGAAAACGACATCCCGGATATTGTCCGCAGATACCATAACCAGGAAAAAGAGGCGGAGCGGAAGCGGACCGAGCAGAGCTTTTTTGTAAAACTTTCAGAAATTCAGGAGAACGACTACGACCTGTCGATTAATAAGTATAAAGAAATTGAGTATGAGGCGGTACATTATGACCCGCCGCTGGCGATATTGGACAGGATTGAGAAGATGGAAGAGGAGATACAGAAAGGGATGGCGGAGTTGAGGGAGCTGCTGAGTGCGGAGTAAACTTTCTGGATTTGTGGCAGTATATACTGAGCGCCAGATAAATCTGCCGCTTAGTATAATGTGATGCACACAGCCGCATGAGGAATTTTGCCGCTTCACGGCTGCGGCTGACGCGATACTCAGGGCAGATTCCATCGGCCGTGAGTATAACTAAAACGGCGGAGTATTGAATGAAAGGCGAAGAATATGTTTATCAATGTGTCTTAGAAGTCTGTACGGAGAATTCTATATGAAATTAACGAAATGTTGGAGGAGAACGGAATTACACCGATTGGAAGTGATCCGTCGTTACAGTAAGGAGGACAAATACGAATGAAGGGCTCGGAATGCAAATTTGTGAAATACATGGAAGGATCGGATAAGCGTTTTGTTATTCCAGTTTATCAGCGGAACTATGACTGGAAAACCGAAAACTGCAAACAGCTTTATGATGATCTCGTAAAGATAATCAAAGGGCATCGGAAGAGCCACTTCTTTGGAAGTCTTGTTTCTGTATATAACCCGGACGGACATAACGAGGAATTCCTTATTATTGATGGGCAACAGCGTTTGACTACGGTATCGTTGCTATTTCTTGCCATGTATAATCTGATAGATCAGGGGATTATTGCCCCGGAAACATCAAACCTGAAGCAGCGCATCTTCGAGGAGTACCTCGTGGATAAGTGGAAGCCGGAAGATACTCGGATCAAACTCAAGCCAGTCAAGAATGACCAGATGGCCTTTGGCAGACTCTTTTCTGATCCGACGGAGCACATCCGGGAATCAAACCTGACAGTGAACTATAATTATTTCTATGACCGTATTCAAAAGCAAGAAATTTCCATTGATGAGTTATACGACGCCATCTGCTGTCTGGAAATTATCAACATCCGGCTGGATATGGAGGACAATCCTCAGCTGATTTTTGAGAGCCTTAATTCCACCGGACTGGATTTGAGCGAGGGTGATAAAATCAGAAATTTTATTCTCATGGGATTGCCTTCTAAGGAACAGGAGGACTACTATGAGAAATATTGGAATAAAATCGAGATCTGCACGAAGTACGATGTCAGTGCGTTCATCAGAGATTACCTGAGCGTAAAGCAGCAGGCTATTCCGCAGCAAAAGAAGATATATACGAACTTTAAGGATTTTGTTGAACTGGGGAAATATGAAACGGAACAACTCCTGATAGAGATGCTTGCGTATGCCAAACGCTATCAGATGCTACTTGGAACCAGCACCGGAAACAAAGCTCTTGATGCTTGCATAGCAAGGCTCAATCGGTTGGAAACAACTGTAACAAGACCATATTTCCTTGAAGTGCTAAGACTTTACAATGAGAATAAGATTTCGCTTGCTCAGGTTACGGATATTTTCCTAACGACGGAGAATTACCTCTTCCGCAGGACTATTTGCGACCTTCCAACCAATGCCCTGAACAAGATATTTCTCATGTTGCATCGGGAAATCATCCGGTATGACGGAACTGATGATAATTACGTTGAAAAGCTCAAGTATGCGCTTCTATCGAAAAAGGAACGTGCTCGCTTTCCGGATGACGAAGAATTCTCTGCTGCCTTTGCAGAAAGACCGGTTTTTCTTACGAACAGCAAAAACAAGATCTACATCTTGGAGAGGATTGAGAATTTTGGCACATCCGAGGATAAGGATGTCTATCGCCATTGTGATGATGGCACGTATTCAATTGAACATATTATGCCGCGGCATCTTACCCCTATCTGGCAAAAGGAACTTGGCGATGACTATGAGCAGATACATGAAAAGTGGCTGCATAGAATCGCAAATCTAACGTTAACGGCCTATAACTCGAAATATAGCAACAGCTCATTTGCCGAAAAGAAGACCATGCAAAATGGCTTTGATGAAAGCGGCATCCGGATGAATACTTGGATTTCCAAAAAGGATAGGTGGACGCTGGCGGAATTGGAGGAACGTAGCGGATATCTTACCAACAGAGCCTTGACCATATGGGTAACTCCGGTCACATCATTCGAGCCGGAAGAAAAACAACTTGATACCTATACACTGGAAGATGAAGACGAACTGACAGGAAGACTGATAGCGAAGTTCACATTTAAGAATACAGAACAGCCGGTATCAACCTGGGTAGAGATGTTTCAGAAAGTTATTCAGATTTTATATATTGAAGACAAGTCGGTTATCACAAAGCTGGCTTTGTCTGAAGAAGACAATATTGCGCTCCATTTCAGCACTAATAAAGATGCTTTCACAAAATCTATGGAAATAGGTGATGGTATCTACGTATGGACAAATACAAGCACTGCGAGCAAGCTCTCTGTCCTTAACCGTCTGTTCAAGCTTTATGATGAGGAACCGGCAGATTTGGTGTTCTATCTGAGAGACGATAGAGAAGCTAATGAAGATGAACCGGGAAGCAGATACGAACTGAGAAGAAGATATTGGACATACGCACTTCCGATTATCCAGAAAGCGCACGGCGCAGGAGGTTCGTTCTCCAATGTGAATCCGTCAAGAGATAACTGGATCAACGGTTTCTTTGGTGTTGGAGGATTTTATCTGTGCTGCGTTGCAAACTTTGATGCAGCGCGTGCGGAAGTAGTGTTCAGCAGATCCAGTAAAGATGAAAACAAAGCGGCCTTCGATAGTCTGTATGCGCATAAGTCAGAAATCGAAGCAGTACTCGGCACAGCGCTTCACTGGAATCGAGGTGATGATATTAAATCCTCGAAAATATACATTCAGCTAAATAATGTCAGCATTGAGAATGAAACCGATTGGCTCCAGATGGCGAATTTCCATGCGGACTGTACAAAGAAGTTTTACGATGTGATTGTTCCGTACATAGCAAAACAAAACTGACCCGAGGTTTTCAATGGGTGAGTATTACGATTGGGTAAATGCAGATAAAAAAGAATGCATCTGTCCAAATGACTTTGATTTCGGATACAAGCGAACAGAATCATTGAGTCCGTCCGAAGATAGAAAATTCAAAGTGCATTGATATTGATCTGGATACATTGTATGAGTAGGATGCAGTAAAAGAGAAAATAGCGATTTAGCTATGCTGATGCTGTAGGAATATTTTTCTAAAATGATTGAAATACAATTTTGGGAAAAGTATAATGAAACTATCTATATTACCTGGAAGGAGGAGGTCTGATGGCTGGTGTAAGTGTTTATGTAAAACCGGAAATAATCAACTGGATTCTGCAAACGATTCAGTTTGAAAATATTGCCGGCTCTGCGATTGATTTATGATATAAATGGCAGTCCGGTGAAAAGACTCTCACTTTTAACCAAGTAGAAGATATGAGTTAAAAGACGAATATTCCCTTTGGGTATTTCTTTCTTGATAAGCCTCCTGTAGAAGAATGTTCGATTGTTGAATATCGCGCCGTTGACAGCGCTATGATAGCCGAACCCAGCCGGAATCTCATGGATACAGTTGATTTGATGACAGATATTCAGGAATAGATGTCTGAATATGCAGTTGAAAACGGGCAGGAAGAATTGGAGTATGTTGGAAGTGCGGCAGGGGCGACAGATGTTATGTCTGTTGCAGACGATATCCGAAAGAAACTGAATATTCAGGTTGACTGGTATAGTGACAGACAGAATGCAAAGGAATCCCTCCGTTTTTTGAAAAGAAAAATGGAGAATCTTCATGTTCTTATCATGATGAGCGGAATTGTTGGAAATAACACTCGCAGGAAATTAAGTGTCGATGAATTTCGGGCATTTACTCTTGTGAATAAATATGCACCGCTGATTTTTATTAATTCCTGTGACAGTGACAATGGAAAAGTGTTTTCTATCCTTCATGAGCTGGCACATGTGTGGGTGGGAGAAAATAGTTTTTACAATGCGCCAATCCATGCAAATTTTGGAAATCGTGGGATGGAAAAGTTTTGCAATGCTGTAGCGGCGGAGGTTCTGGTTCCGACGCAATACAATATACAGAAGTATATAGGCTTACGAACACAAATAGAAAGATGTTTGAGAGATTGTTAAAGGAGAAAGAGGATGCCAGTAATATCATTGTTTTTTGGAATAAGAGTAACTATGTATTATGATGATCATAACCCACCGCATTTCCATGCAGAATATAATGGAAATAGAGCATTGGTAGAAATTGACGAAGCTAGAGTTATAAAAGGAGCATTGCCATCGCGACAGCTAAAATTGATTTTGGCATGGTGTGTATTGCATCAGGACGAATTAATGCAAAATTGGGAATTAGCTAAAGATGGTAAAGAACTCAATAAAATTGCGCCATTGATGTGAGGAGGGCAAATATGTATCCCCAAATTATTCAGGTTGTTCCGACAGAAGATTACACGGTATATGTGTATTTTGAAGACGGTAAAATAGTATGCTATGATGTAAAACCGTTATTAGAAAAAGAAGTGTTTGCTGTTTTGAAAGAAAAAGAATATTTTATAAAAACCTGTACCATAATGAATGATACTTTAGCATGGGATATATCTGGGAACTGGGATAGTTCGAAATGCATTGATATTGATCCAGATACTTTATATATGTTGGATGCGGTAAAAGAGAAGATAGCGTAATGCTTATATTTGTGAGGATAAACGGAAGTGGAAAAAGTAAGAATTGGAGAATTGACTAAAATTCGAACAGGAAAATTAGATGCTAATGCTGCATCTTAGGATGGAAAGTATCCATTTTTTACATGCTCCAAAGAAACTTTGAAAATATCGACATATTCATATGATTGTGAATGTGTTTTGATAGCTGGAAATGGAGATTTAAATGTAAAGTATTATAACGGGAAGTTTGATGCTTATCAAAGAACATATAGCATCTTCGACCTGGAGCGGGGCGTGCCGACCTTTGCCTACGAGCTGGATCAGGCGGTGGAGGAAGGCTATCTGGTGGATTACAGCACCAGGGAATATAAGACGAAGATCATGGAAGACGGCATTCATTATGACCAGCTTTCCGAAGAGGAAAAAGAGGAATTTGAGGAAACCTTCAGCAATGACTAGATGATCGACAAAGATATTTCCGGGAATGCGGTCAATGAGTGGCTATTCAATGAGGACACCATCTGCAAGGTGCTGAGTGCCCTGATGGAAAATGGTTTGAAAGTGGAGGGCGGCGACAAGCTGGGAAAGACGATCATATTTGCAAAAAACAGCCCTCACGCCCAGGCAATCGTGGAGTGCTTTCAAAAATATTATCCGGAGTACGGTTCGGATTTTATCTGCCGGATCGACTACAGCATTTCCTATGCAGACACGCTGATCGACGATTTCAGCACAAAGGATAAACTGCCGCAGATTGCGGTTTCCGTGGATATGCTGGATACCGGGATCGACATTCCGGAGATTCTGAACCTGGTCCTTTTCAAAAAGGTTCGGAGCTATTCCAAATTCTGGCAGATGATCGGTAGAGGAACCCGGCTCTGCAAAGACCTGTTCAGACCGGAAATGGACAAGGAAGCATTTTTGATCTTTGACTTCTGCAATAATTTTGAGTATTTCCGCGCCAATAAAAAGGGAAAGAAAAATCGGAATGGCAGAACCTGGAGACCGCCTCCGTATCGGATTAAAAGAACATATTGCGCCGTTGATGGTGCCCAGGCGCGAGGATGAGCTTGCAAGGCGGTTTGACTATCTGATGCTGAGTATGGAATTGTCCCTGCTGCAGAGTAAAAATATAACCCGGAATATAGGAATTGTCATGCAGACGGCGGACCAGTTTTCCCGGCTCTATACGATTCCGCAGGTCAGAGCGACGCAGTATTCGATCGAACGCGCGCTGTCAGAAGATTTTTGGGAAAATGCCACGATCCTGGATATGGAGCGCATCCGGGAAACGCTTCGGGATCTGCTGAAATTTATTGAAAAAAAGAAAACACATATTTACTATACGGACTTTGAAGACAACATTATAGAAGAAAAAGAAGGGGCAGCGATCTACATTTCCCATGACCTGAAAAATTACAAAAAGAAAGTGGAATATTATCTGAAAGAGCATCAGGATCATTTGGCCGTGTACAAGCTTCGCCGGAATAAACGCCTTACGCCGGAGGAATTTGCGGAGCTGGAACGGATCCTGTGGGAAGAGCTGGGGACGAAGGAAGAGTACCGGAAAGAATACGGCGACACCCCGGTCGGCCGGCTTGTGAGGAAGATCGTGGGCGTGGACCGTGAGGTGGTCAATGCCGCGTTCAGCGATTTTCTGAGCGAGGAAAAATTAAACCTGAACCAGATGCGTTTCGTGCGTCTGATGATAGATTATATAGCGGTCAACGGAAATATCGAAGATAATCAGGTCCTGATGAAGAATCCTTTCCGAAGCGCAGGAAGCATTACGGCACTTTTTGGAAATGACCTGTCAGCGGCCCGCGAGATCATGAAGGTCGCCGAGGAATTTCGGAAAAATTCGGAAATAACGGCATAGACTAAGGAAAACAATAAAGCGAAATATTGCATCCAGCTCAAGGAAAAGCCGCATGACGATGAGAGGTCGGATGGCGCAAGGCACTGAAAAATACAACTCGACTCCGTTACTGTTCACACCCTGACCGGGCGCTCACAGTAACCTCGACTCCATCTATTCATAAATATTTAATATACATTTCATTGTACAAACGTTGTTTTTTTAGTATAATGGAAAAGTATATCATGAGAATTTGAGAAGAGGAGGAGAGGTTCATGCGGAAAGATATCGATAACGTTTTTTTTGAAAACAGCCCCCGGATTCAGGAATTAGCCCGCAAGTGTGAAGAGAACAACACGATCAACAAGGAACTGTATACAAAATACGAGGTGAAGCGCGGACTACGTGATTTGAATGGAAAGGGTGTGCTTGCAGGCCTGACTAATATATCCGATGTCTGTGCCAAGAAGGTTGTCAACGGGGAAGAAGTGCCGTGCGCAGGGAGCCTCTACTACCGCGGATATAATATCAAGGACATTGTAAAAGGATTCCTGGATGCCAAGCATCCGGGCTTCGAGGAGACCACATACCTGCTCCTGTTCGGAGAGCTTCCGAACGCAAAGGAGCTGAAGGATTTTCAGGTGATGCTGGCAGAGCGCAGGATGCTGCCGCCCAATTTTTTCCGGGATGTCATTATGAAGGCGCCCAGCCAGGATATGATGAATAACATTTCCAGATGCATCCTGCAGCTGTATTCCTACGATCACAAGGCGGACGACACCACGATTCCGAACGTGCTGCGCCAGAGCCTGAATCTGATCAGCCAGTTCCCGATGCTGATGGTGTATGGATTCCATGCGTACAATTACCGCCGGGGCGAGGACCTGTTCATCTATGCGCCGGACCCGGCGCTTTCGGCTGCGGAGAATGTTCTGATGATGCTCAGGGAGGACCGCAAGTATACCAAGCTGGAGGCCAAGATCCTGGATATGGCGCTGGTGCTTCACATGGATCACGGCGGAGGCAACAACTCCACATTTACGACTCATGTCGTGACCTCATCCGGAACTGATACATACTCCACCATCGCGGCGGCCATGTCATCCTTGAAGGGGCCCAAGCACGGCGGAGCCAATGTCAAGGTGACCCAGATGTTTGAGGATATGAAGAACACGCTTACGGACTGGACGGACGAGAAACAGATTCGGAAGTATCTGGAGGATCTCCTGGATAAGAAAGCATTTGACAGGAGGGGGCTCATTTACGGGATGGGACACGCGATCTACTCTGTTTCCGACCCCCGTGCGGATATCTTCAAGCGCTTTGTGAAGCAGCTTGCAAGGGAGAAGGGACACCAGGAAGAGTATGCTCTATATGAAAAGGTAGAGCATATGGCGCCGGAGATCATCGGAGAAAAGCGCCGGATGTACAAGGGGGTCAATGCCAATGTAGACTTCTACAGCGGATTGGTCTACAGCATGCTGGATCTGCCGCCTGCGTTGTATACACCGATCTTTGCGATGGCGCGTATTGTAGGCTGGAGCGCGCACCGGCTGGAAGAGCTGACGAATGTAGACAAGATCATCCGTCCGGCATACATGCCGCTTGCGCCGTACCGCAGTTATGTGAAGCTGGAGGATCGCTAATCCATTATAGTTCACGTGGAAGGGATGTTCAGGAGCATGAAAAGCGAATTTTATTTTCCGTCAAAGGATGGCAATACGGAGATCCATACGATTGAGTGGAAGCCGGAAGGCGAAGTGAAGGCGGTGCTGCAGATGTGCCATGGCATGGTAGAGTACATCGACCGCTATGATGAGTTCGCGCAGTATTTATGCGGACAGGGATTCTATGTTGTGGGGAATGATCATCTGGGACATGGGAAGTCTATACAGAGCAAGGCGGAATATGGTTTTTTCCATGAGAAGTATGGCAATGCCTGTGTGCTGTCGGATATCCATACGCTGCGTCAGCGTACCATGAAAAAGTATCCGGAGATTCCTTACTTTATGCTGGGGCACAGCATGGGCTCGATCCTGCTGCGCCAGTATATCCAGACCTATGGAACCGGGCTTGCCGGGGCGCTGCTGATCGGCGTCGTGGCGGAGCAGCCGGAGATTTCACTGCGTTTTGGACAGTGTCTGTGCCGTGTGATCGCGCTGGTGCGGGGATGGCATTACCGCAGCAGGCTTGTGGATAACGTGGTGACAGGCTCCTTCAATAAAAAATATAAACCGGCCCGTACCCGCGCGGACTGGGTGACAGGCGATCCGGAAAAGCTGGATGCTTACGTTGCGGATCCTTTATGTTCCTTCGTATTTACGGTGAATGCCTATTATCATTTGCTGGAGGGGATGCGGAAGATGCAGAAAAGGGAGAGTGTTTTCATGATTCCGAAGACGCTGCCGATCCTGTTTGCGGCCGGAACGGACGATCCGGTGGGCAGATATGGAAAGGGAGTGCGGAAGATCTATGAGAAGTACAAAGCAGCCGGGATTCGGGATGTGTCTCTCCGGCTGTATGCAGGCGACCGGCATGAGCTGCTCAATGAGAGGGACCGGCAGCAGGTGACGGAGGACCTGTACCATTGGATTGAAGAACGGGTGAAGTAATAGCCATAGAAAAGGGGCTGTCGGGAAGTGCGGATTGCCCGCAAGATATTGTTTTGCTGCATTGTAAATCACAGCAATATCTTACGGGCATATATCTGTTTCCAGACAGCCCCTTTTTATGCGCTTTCAGAAAATCTCTTGTCTCCATCCTTGCAGCTGATTATGACGGAGGCGCTTCCGGTGTCCCTGTATTTTCCGGGGTTCCCGCCGGATCTGCGGCCGGGGCTGCTGCAGCCGGATCCGTGGGATTTGCCGCATTTTCCGCGGGCTGGCTTACGATCTGTTTTTGATTGACCAGCTTCGCAACGATCAGGCGGCGGTTGTTGGGCCGGTCTCCGATACAGGTGGACAGGGTGACCAGACGATCTTCGGGAGTTACGGTCATATCCTCCGCAAACTGGTTCTGCGGCTCCGGTATGCCCTGCAGCTCCTGGATAAACGCCGGCACGGAGTCTGGTACCTTCAGGTCATGGGTGGCGGAGATCAGTGTGTCGTCATGTACCACCTCTGCAATGATCTTATATTCAAGCTGTAGTTCCGGTGTGTAAATATACATATACCGGTATGTATCAAAAAATCCTCTGTCAATATAATTTTTCAGGTCTCCGAAGTAGGAACCGTCCAGCATGTCATGTCCATAGATGACAGTGATCGGATCGGTAAAGTCCTTTGCGTTGACCATTCGTGAATAGATTGAGCCAGGCAGTGCCGCTACGCCCTCGAAAGTGACATTCAGATAATAATCCTCTTCCTGTGTGGAACTCTGCATGACAGGATAATTGACCTGTGTGCCGGGGATTTCGATGAAAGCATAAGCATCCGGGTTGATGGCCCATAATCCCTGGAAATCTATTTTCTGCGGCACGGTATCCAGGACCGGCTCCGGTTCCGGCTGTACTTCCGGTTCTTCTATCTTTATGGATTCTGCAGCCGCTTTTTTTACAGGTTCTTCGGGCTTGTCATCCTTGAGTTTCATGAATCCGATGCCTATGACGACACCTATGACACAAAGTGCCGCGGCAAGGATACCGACAAGAACCAGGATTAAAGTTTTATCATTCGTATGTCGTTTTCTTTTCTGATCCATATTTTATGCTCCTTTCTCACCCTGATATCTTATCACTATCGAAGGAAAAAGGCAAATGGAAATGTGAGGACGTCCAGCCAGCACCCGTGGAGGCTGGCTGGGGGGAGGAGATCAGGAGACGCGTATGGCATTTCCGGCGTAGATAAGGTTGGGGTTGGAGATTCCGTTCAGGGACATCAGGGTGGTGACGGAGGTCCCGAAGCGGACCGCGATCCCGCTCAGGGTGTCGCCGGACTGGATGGTATAGTACCGCGGGGCGGAGCCGCTTTTTTCCGGGACGCGTATGGTCTGGCCGGGGTGGATCAGATTCGGATCGGAAATGTTGTTCAGTGCGGCCAGCGCCTGGTAGGTGGTGCCGTATCTTACCGCGATCTCACTCAAGGTATCCCCGGGCTGGACGACATAGGTGATATAGTCCGCCGGGGGCGGTGTGGGTTTCGGCGGGGGAGTCGGCTTGCTGCCCAGGTGGTTCAGGCCGGCTTTTCGGATGACGGAAGCATAATCCACATAACCGGTGTCCAGGTCTACATTTCCTGCGATTCCGGGGATGCTTCCGGTGCTTGTGTACTGCCAGATGCCGTAGTCGATTCCATCGTAACGGCTGCCGTAACGGGCAAACCACAGTGCATAGCGCCGGTTCAGATCCCGGGAAAGATAGGTCTCCAGGAAATTCTGATTGCTGTAATACATGGCAAAATATCCCCGCTCCTCGATCCGGTCGCAGAAGGCTGTTACAATCTGGGTTGCCAGCGCAGGCGTGATCGTTACACCGTTTTGTTCGGCATAGGTTACGGAAGCGTGTTCAATATCGTAGCAGATAGGATATTCCATCCGGTATGGGGCGATCACCTCCAGACATCCGTCCGCCTCCTTCCTGGCATCCTCCGGGCTGAGGGCATAGCAGAACCAGTACGCGCCTGCCGGGAGTCCGATGCGATTGCATTCGGCCGCGTTTCTGCGGAACTGCTGGTCCGGCGTCCGGAAGCCATATCCGGCACGCAGCATGGCGAACTGATATCCGGCGCCTTTCACCTGCGCCCAATCTACAATTCCCTGAAATTCACTGACATCAAGTCCCTTTATACTCATGAAAAACTCCTTTCTCAGGATGATGTTCTGTCTCTTTATTATATGAAAGAAAATCCGGGTTGCTCATAATTTATTAATAATTTCATAAAATAAAAATATTAAAACCCCGTATTTACGGGGTTTTTGGACAATTTTGTCACTAACGTAAACGAAATTATGTACTGTTTTTCACTGGAATTTTAATCTTTTCAATCTCTTTTCGAAGCTCCTCAACTGTCCTGTGCCCATAGACCTTGTTTGTAATATCTTGGAAAGCATGTCCAAGCATACGTTTCCGATCATTCTCATTCACCTGATATTTCTCACAGAGCATGGAAAATGTGTGTCTGGCATCATGGGGAGTATGTCTCTGCATCCCGATCCGCTCCAAAGTCTCATACATCCTGTTCCGAAATGTGTTTGGCGTTATATCCAGAATTGTACCCTGCTTTTTTATAAAGTGCTTTACTAAAGCATAGATTCCAGAGTGTATCGGGACAATACGATCTTTCCCGGCATTGGTTTTGACTCCGCCCCGGAAATATTTTTGTTCCAGATTCACCTCCATAGATTCATATGCTTTTATCGTGTAGCCAGAATAGCACATGATCAGAAGAAATTCCACGATAGGATCATTCTTGTGCTTCCAGAGTATTGCAAGCTCGTCCTCAGAAAATGGGATGCCATGTTCTTCGTCTTCCGCTTTCTTTGGTGCTGTTCAGAGTCCGGTTCTGGTCGAAGTCGTTCAGGGTCCGTTCGAATCCCGGATAATAGGTTCCGGCATGCCAGGCAGTCAGGACGGCAAAGCCCTTCATATAATCATCCACGTAGCAGATCGCTTTCACAGGGGCGTATTGGCCGGGGGCGATCAGCTCTGTGGAAGGCGGATAGACGCCATAGGGATTACGGCGCTTTCCGGACAGTTTTTTGATGGATTCGTAGCCGTTGGGGAGCTTGGGGTATTTCTTTTTACGTGCCATTGTATCATCCTCCTGAAAAAAAGGTATAAAAATAACAGCCTGTCCATTGCAGGCCGCCACCAAAGATGATACAATACGTTTGTGCTAAATTTTGATTGTACATCTTCGGATGTATCTAAAGACCGTTCCTGTTGGCGCAGGGGCGGTTTTTCATTTACGGTAGAAAATCAGATATTTTGATTGTCAGGTCATCAAATATATGAGTTTGTATCGGATCATCAAAGGTATGTTGACATGAATCCTCCTCACCTTCAAAGCAATAGGTTTGGACGATTTTTGTTATCGGATTCACGATCCAGTATTCCCGTACCCCAGCAGTACGATATTTGAAAAGTTTTATGGAATAGTCCATCCGGGAGGTGCTGGGGGAAGTAATCTCAATGATCCAGTCGGGAGCGCCTTCGCATCCCCGATCGGACAGCTTATCTTTATCACAGATAACGGAGATGTCCGGCTCTACCCATACCTTATCATTAGAGTTTAGATTTACTGCAAACGGGGCGGGATAAACTTCGCAAGAACCAGACTTATTTTTTATGTGGTTATGGATTACTGATGTCAGTTCCATAATAAGTTTTTGATGAATCCGGTTCGGTGGCGCCATGGCGTACAGCTTCCCATCGATCAGCTCCGCACGCTGGCCGTCCGGAAGGTTCCAGTAATCTTCGGATGTATAAACTTGTTTTTGTGGTAATGGCATAATATCACTCCTTCCTACTACTATAGATTCAATTGCTGCAAATCAAACCACTATAATCTTTTGTAGATATCTCCACGGCTATCGATCTCTTCCACAGATATTATTTTGATCACATCATCAACTGTATATAATATTCTTATATTTCCGACTTTCATTCTGTACATGTTATGGCCTTGCAATTTTTTTATATCTGTTCCTTTTGGAAGTTTGTATATTGCGATTAACAACCGTTCCTGTATTTTTCGAGGCTGCTTTTTTAAAAATTTTTCAGCAGATTTTTGGATGATGATTTTATAATTCATAGTTTTACTCCTAATTCAGACGCAAGCGTCTCGATTGGAACACCATGTCCATCATTTACCATTTTTGCACGTTCAATCATTTCTAAATCCCATTCATCGGGTTCTATTTCTTCAATATCGGTTTTTGCAATATCCAGAATAAGATTTGTAATATATGCAAGTTTATATTCTGGCAATCCGTCAATGATCTGTTTTAATTTTTCTCTTTCACCCATGATTTTTGTCCTTCCTAAATTTTTATATAAATACTGATACGGTTATACCATTTTCATCACTGCTAAGTTTGGGATAAAGTATATGGTATAGTTATCAATATTTGTCATAATCCCATATTTATCCCGGTAGCATTCTATACATTCCAGAAGATATTCCTCCGTCACATTTAGAAATTCGGAGATTTCATACTGATTTTGGCATCCAGCTTCGTATGCCTTGACAATCCCCATCAGCCCGATCGTGCGCTGGTATCCGTTTAGCCGCGCCTGCCGTTCCTGTTTCCGGTTCCATGAGACGGACATATCAATGATGTTGCCTACGGTGGTTTCATGGTGGCCTAGCTCTTCGGCAAGGACGCAGGCTTTTTCGGCTGTCGTTTTCAATTTGTTTGATAGAGCTATATTTCCATCTATGTATAAACCGGAAAGATGTTCGGATAACGGAAAATCTTCATCTATAAAAATACCTTTAGAATCAGCCTCGTGTAATAATTTTCCATAGTTATTCAAATAATCAACTCCCCTTTTATGTATGGATCGGTGGCTATACGAAACAAAATCATTTTTTGCGCTTATTTCTAATAAATTCTATATAGTTTGCAACATCTTCTTGCTCTGCTTCAGTCAAATCAGACGTATCAAGATGAGCTGCGACAGTGATAGGTTCATATTTCGTGTTTAGCATCATTTTTTCTAAATCATCAGCAGAAATGCCGATCGCTTGACATATTTTACATACGTTTACATATCCCGCTTTTTCAGCGCCCCGTTCTAAAATAGCTTTAACAGTTGAATAAGGCAAGTCTGATTTTTTTACTATATCAGAAACTTTTATATTTTTTTCAGCCATTAATTTTCTTAATATTTCAGCTCTTTGTTCCATGTCGGTTACCTCCTTGTTTCAATATTACAATATTGCGTAAAGAAAGTAAATATAAAATTGCAAAATTCTGCAAAAAATATGCTGATAATTGCGCATATTGCAATATCGTAATAATATAAAAGCGCAATTGCGCAATTTCAAGGAGGTGAGTAATATTGATTACAGTAAAAGTAAATAATCTTGAAGCGGAAATGAAGAGAAAAGGAATATCAAGGAATGATATTGCGCAGGGCTTTGCGCATGGAGATTCTTATGAAAAGCTGGTAAGGAACCTCCGGCAGAGATTTGGAAAGGTCAGTGCAGATGCACGTTTACGATCGAGGTAGAAGACTGGGATAAGTGGATGGAGGATTATGAGCAGAGACACGGGAATGTGCAGGCCGGAAAAATTGCAAAAG
>NZ_JBQIKP010000020.1:0-69399 GCF_056796775.1 Schaedlerella sp. | reverse complement strand
TAGATGTATTAGCTTTGCAGGGAGCCGGATGCGGGAAAGCTGCACGTCCGGTTCTGAGAGGGGTAAGCCCCGTAAGGGACTTACCTACTTACCAAACTTCTACCGCGCTGCGTGCACTTTTTTGAAAGGGGAAACAGTATGAAGAACAGACAGAAATTACGTCCATGGATCTACAGTCTGCCTGCGCTTACGCTGGTAGGGTTGATCGTAGTCTTTCCCATTTTATACACAGGCTATATCTCATTGACGAACATGAACCTTTATCACTGGGACAATTACGAACTGATTGGGCTGGATAATTTTCAGCGGGCTTTACTGAAAGTGGATTCGGGATTCCTGAAAGCGCTGCTCACAACAGTCCTGTGGACGATTTTTAACATGGTGATACAGGTGGTCCTGGCTTTTTTCATTGCCCTTGGCCTGAATGTCCGGGAAATGAAGCTGGCAAGGGTCTATAAGACGCTCCTCATGTTTCCATGGGCAATGCCGGCATATGTTTCTATACTTTTATGGCGTGTGGGGATGTTTAACACAGAGTTCGGATTCCTGAACAAGATCCTTTTAAGCCTGGGCCTGGGGAAGATGAATTTCCTGTCAGAAAATGTCCCGGCGTTTCTTTCCTGCATGATGCTGAACCTGTGGATGGCGCTGCCGTTTATGATCATGATGATGGACGGCGCGCTGCAGAGCGTGGACAGGAGCTACTACGAAAGCGCCAGACTGGACGGAGCCGGGTTCTGGAAGCAGTGCCGGTATATCACGGTTCCCGCGATCCGACCAATCCTTCTGCCTTCCGTCATCATGACCACATTTACGACATTCAAGCAATTCGATATCGTGTATCTGCTCACCATGCAGAAAGGCTCCCTGTCCGGGGCAACGCTGCAGACGATCATTACCTATGCGCATCAGAATGCGTTTGTATCAAATAATTATGGGCTGTCCTCGGCAGTGTCCATTGTGATTTTTGGTTTTATCATTGTATTTTCATTGTTTACGAACCGGGGAGTCAAGGAGGAGGGATGAGTATGAAAAAAATAAAACGTATGGCGGGTCTTACGGTTTTAAATCTGATTTTTATCATTATCTGCCTGCTCGCGCTGATCCCAATCCTGTATGCGGTTTCCCTGTCATTCTGCAATGGGGGTTCCGGGCTGAGTTCAGATCTGTCGTTCTGGCCCAAAGATCCCACCTGGAAGAATTATTCCGCAATCCTGGTGGAGGAACCATTCCTGCTCTGGCTTAAGAACTCCGCGATCCTGAGCGTGGGGACAATGATCGCGGCAATGGGGACGGCGGTCACGGCGGCTTATGCATTTTCAAGATACCGTTTTAAAGGAAGGAACGGGGTGCTCCAGGCGCTTCTGATCTTGAATGCATTTCCCCAGATCTTATCCATGTTCGCGATCTTCCGCCTGTTTAAGACCTTCCATCTGCTCAATTCCTATCTCGGCCTGATCATCGTTTATGCAGGGAGCATGTGCATATTCAGCATCTGGAATATGAAGGGGTATTTCGACACGATCCCGGTGGAGATCGAGGAGGCGGCCAGGATCGACGGCGCGGGAAGCGGACAGATCCTGATGAAGGTGGTGCTTCCATTGGCGAGGCCGGCGATCATCGTGACATCGGTCATGGTGCTGATCTTCGTGTGGAATGAGTATCTGTTTTCCACCACCTTTATGATGAATGAAGAGAGTTACACGCTGGCGGCCGGATTATACCAGCTTCAGACCAGTGATTACAGCAGGAGCTGGCCGTTATTTTCCGCGGCGGCGATCCTGGTATCAATCCCGATCCTGATCGTATTTTTCTGCATTCAGAAATATATGGTGTCAGGTTTGACGGCAGGGGGTGTTAAAGGATGAGTATCAAAGAAGAACGGATGGACCGGGCGGCGGTCCTGCATATTCCGCTGTCCCAGTATGCATTTGCAAAATCAGAACATACGCTGGTGATCCGGATACGGGCAAAAAAGGAAGACCTGTCCGGATGTGACCTGTATTATGGGGACCGGGCATGCAGGAAAACGCCTATCGAGTTTTACAGGATCCCGATGCATGTCTGTGCAGAGGACGCCTGCTTCCAATATTATGAGGCGGAGATTCATTCCGTCTATAACCGGATCTGCTATTATTTCAAGCTGATGAAAGGCCAGGAATGGATCTACTATTACGGTGACCGGTTTACGGAAACGCTGGCGGATTTTTATCTCGGGGATCAGGTGGTGGATGGGAGAAGTGAATATTACCAGTATCCGATCATCCTGAAAGAGGAGATACCGGACGTGCCGGAATGGTTCAAAACTGCCGTTGTTTACAACATTTTTCCAGACAGCTTTGCAAGCGGGAAGAGAAGCCTGGAGAACAGGGCAGAAGAGAAGCGCCTGGAGGATGGGAGAACATGCCGGTCAAGGCTGGGAGGCACTCTGAGAGGAATCCGGGAAAATCTGGATTATATTCAGGGAATGGGATTTACCTGCCTCTACCTGAATCCGGTTTTTTCGGGCGGGGAATACCATAAATATGACGTGCTGGATTATTACCATATCGATCCCTGCCTGGGAACGGAAGCGGACTTTCAGGAGCTTGTGGAGGAACTTCACAGGCGGGGGATGAAGATCATCATAGATGGGGTCTTTAATCACTGCAGCTGGGAATTTTTTGCGTTTGAGGATGTGGCGGCCAAGGGCAAGGCGTCCCGTTACTGCAAATGGTTTTACGGCCTGGAGTTTCCTGTCAGAAAGCCGGAAAATGCGGACGAGGTTCCCAATTATACCTGCTTTGCATATGAAAGGAGAATGCCCAAGCTGAATACGGCGGAACGGGAAGTGCAGATGTATTTTGCGGATGTAGGGGCATACTGGATCCAAAAATACCATGTGGACGGCTGGCGGCTGGATGTGGCAAATGAGATCGACCGAAATTTTTGGCGGAGCTTCCGTTCGGCCGTAAAAAGCGTGGATCCGGATGCGGTGCTGATCGGGGAAGTATGGGAAAACGCGGAGACCTGGCTGCGGGGGGATGCCTTTGATTCTACGATGAACTATGAATTTCGCAGGACCTGCAGGGACTATCTTGCAGCCGGATCGCCGGATGGAAGATCTGCGGCCTGCCAGTTTGAACAGATGCGTCTCAGATATCCGACAAATATCGTAAACGGGCAGCTGAATCTGATCGACAGCCATGATGTCCCGCGGTTCCTTTCTCTTTGCCGGGGGGACCTGGGGAAGTGGAAGATGGCCTGCATCCTGCTCATGCTGATGCCGGGCGTGCCCAGCCTTTTCTATGGGGATGAGCGGAAGATCCAGGGGATATTGGAAAACGAGTACCGGAAGGGGATGGCCTGGGAGGAAAAGGAGGATGTCTGTGATTTTGTCCGGGAACTGATCAGAATCCGGAAAGAATATATCGATGGGTCAACCGGTTATCACCCGGTCTGGGGGATGATCCGTTCCGGTGTCTTTGCATTTGCCAGGGAGAATGCGGGATGTGAGATCACTGCAGTCATGAACCCGGGAGAAGCATGTGCAATACCGGAAATGGGAGAATGGAGAGTTCTGCTGGAAAAAGGATGCCGGGAAGGCTGGATTGACCAGGGAGGATATGCGGTCTGGCTTAGGGACAAAGGGCGGTAAGGCTCCGGGCGAAGATACATTTTATGAGGTATCTCCGCCCGGTTTTTTTGCAGTTATATGTACGCATATGGATACCCAGGGCTTAGGAACAGTATGGAAATAACTTATACATTTCGGGTTGAGGAACGGACGATCAGCGAGGGAAGGGTCGCAAAGGACTGTACCTGCAAAGCCGGATTTTTGATTTTTTTCAGTAAGATGGATGCTGCCTGCCTCCCCATTTCATGCACGTCAATATCTACGACTGTGAGGGGAGGATCAATGAGCTGCGACAAAGGGTAGTCATCAAAGGTGAGGACTCCGATATCATCGGGAATCGTCATGCCATGCTTTGCGATCGCGTCTGCTGCGCCGATTGCGATCTGGTTGTCTTCGCAGATCACGGCATCCGGAAGGCTGCTTCCCCGCAGCAGTTCTTCCATCATGTCAAATCCGCTTTCCTTGCTGTAGGTACCGTATTTGATAAAGGAATCCGGGACGGGAAAACCCTTAATGCGCATCGTGGACACATAGCCTTTCAGACGGTGTCTGGAAATTTCGTCGCTTTCCGGCCCGCCGATAAATGCTATTTTTGAATAGCCGCAGCTGGTCAGATATTTGGTCGCCATCTCTCCAGAGACATGGTTGTTGATGTCAATCCAGCAGGTACTGTTTGAAAACGGCGGCCGTCCGATGATCACATGAGGAAATTCCGTTCCTGTCAGCAGGTCGGCAAGAGGGCGAGAAGTGGCGGAACCGTGGATCAGCAGTCCGTCCGCGGCTTTCCTTCCGATGATCTGTTCTGCTTCCCGCAGCGCAGTTTCCTTATCCGGAATGCCGATAAAGCTGAAATGATATCTCTTTTCCCAGACTTCTTTCTGGGCGCCGCAGAGGATCTCGAACATATGAGGATCGTGAAAAGCCGTATGCTTCCTGGTAACGGCAAGAAAGATGATATTGTCCGACCGTTTCCTGGCAAAATTGCTGGCCTGTGTATTCGGCAGGTAGTTCATTTCTTTCATGACCTGGAATACGTGCTGTCTTGTGGCTTCGGAAATGGAGGGCTTGTTGTTGATGACTTTGGATACCGTTGCGATCGATACCCCGGCCTGCTTTGCGACGTCCTTGATCGTGACAGACATTGTGATTCGCATCCCTTCTGGATATATGTGCCATAATAGTATAATGTTTACCTGAAAAAATCAAGCAGAATGAATAAAAATAATAGGAAATTCAGGAGAAAATTGTTGCTATTAATACATAAATGCCGGCATTATTATAGAAACAATGAAAAGGGTCAAGGAAAATTTTACATGAAAATATAATGGAATGTTACTATTCACAGTCATTTCACTCACATGCGCAAAAACAGTCGGCAAAGCCGTCTGCCGATGCTTCGCATCTTGATTTTTTGCTTATGTGGGTGAAGTGACTGATTCCAGTCAGATAAAAACTGTCAATCAGCTTCTTACAAGCTTCGCTTGACGAATCTGACTGCCATTTTTTATCCGACTGTGAATAGTAACAATGGAATATAAAGAAACGTTGTTAAATCCGATCAAAATCGGAAACAGAGAGTGTAAAAACCGTTTTTTGCGCAGCCGATGGAATGTGTGGATTCTGACGAGGAGGGGAATCCTGCGGACCTGACTTATCAGCGATATGAAAAGCTGTATCAGGGCGGGTTTGGACTGGTGGATCTGGAGGCGATTACGGTTACGAACGAATCCAGGGCAAGAAAGACGCAGCTTGAAATTATGCCGCGTTCCCAGATTATCCGCCCGTTTAACGATCGCGACTGGAAATACGGCGGCTCCTGGGAAAGGAGGGCGCAGTGGGCATATGACCTGCAGGAGAGGATCGCGAAAGCGGTGAATGACAAGAATTTCCTGATAGGCTCTAAGATGTCCATGTGGGAAGGGCATCCGGGCGGATTTCAGGCAGTCCTTTGCCGATCCGCTCACTCCCTTAAAGCTCATGGAGGACAGGGAGGATGAGATCAAGTATTGTACCCAGTGCATGAACTGTGAAGAGCTGATGATCCGTCAGCAGCCGGTGGGATGCGTGGCATTCAATAAGATTTACACGGAAAAATTTGTGGAGACACGGAAAAAATTCGGCAAGCTCTCGGAGCTGCATACCTGACCACAGACTGCGGACAAGGCGGATTTGGAACAGAAAACAGAATAAAAATGAGAAGATGGGCTGCGGTTTTCCGGCCGGTGAACCGCAGCCAAAGACAGACATTCAGGAAGGTGGATTATAATTATGAAGGAATACAGGAAAGATATTTTAACAATGAAGGATATTGTGATTGACGAATCCGAATTATAGGAAGTGGAAAAGCAGGCGTAAAAAATGATTTGTCTCCCCTGGATAGAACTGTTATAATAAAAACATAGCTGGAAAAATTTTTGTTGTATATTTTCAAAAGATATAGTAAACTATGCCTAAGCAGCAAATTTTATATTTTACTGACCCGATATTATGATTCGCCCGTCAAAAGGTTTTACTTCCTTAGCTGGCTGATTTTATGAACCTTCGTGCCATAATATTTGTCAACGATGCGACTTATTGCAGCACGTATCTTCAAAGATCATCCCAGCATGGGAAGTGGATTTTTTGGCGGGCGATTTTCACTATACGGAGTAAAAAACAGATGAAAGGACTGCGGATATTGTATCAATGTCACCCAGAAGAGAAACACAGGAAAGGAAAACAAAAATGGGCGCAAAGAAAAAAATACTCTATTTGTTTCTGGCAGTCTGCTTTATGTGGATCGTTCAGCCGGAAACGGTATCTGCAGACGGCGGGATCCGGGTAAACGGAACCGATATTCTTCAAGCGGCGGATCAGACCATACCGTGCGGAAGCGGTACGGCAAAGTATGATCCAGCTACAAAAACGTTGACGCTGAATCATGCGGAAATCACCGGGGACAATGTTGGAAAAGCTCTTGTAAATGGAATTGATATTAACGAACAGGGAGTCACCGTAGAATTGGTCGGGCAGAACTTGATCACAGCATGCAGAGGAATCGGAAGCAGCTATCCATTTCTCTTAAAAGGAATCGGCGGCGGAAGCCTTGCAGTCAACGCAAGTAAAAATGATGAGTCCGGTACACTTTTCTGCAGCGGAATCAACATAGATGGCGGCGGACTGACTGTACAGGATGCAAATCTACAGTTTACAGTAAGTGGTTTAAGCGCGAATGTCAGCGGGTATGGGCTTTACATTAACGGGGGCGAAAATCGGATCAGTAATTCTAATATAGTGATTGATATGATGTCTGCCTTTGATACGGATACGAAAAGCATAGGCATCAATGCATACGGTGAAGCTTCACTTACGATATCAGATAATTCAAGTATTACTATGAACAAGGTGGATATGGGAATTAATATGGGCGGGGGAAATCTGACGATTTCCGGCAGCAGGCTCGCGGTTCCCGATGCAGACGTATCTGCAATATCCTGCAATAATCTGGAGATTCTAAATGGATCTGATGTGACAGCAATTGCAAATAGCAGAATTGCACTGCAGGCAAACGTAAATATTACGATTTCCAATTCCACGGTCAATGCGGAATCAGCACAGTCGAATAGTATCCTGTGTAATAACTATGCAGCCATAGAGTCCTCAAATGTAACTGCCAAAGGATATTGGCCGGCCCTTTTCCTGCCGAAGGATACTGTGATCAAAGATTCTGTCATAGAAGCAGAATCAACAGCTGACGTCGGTATTTACTGTAAAGAAGGGAATCTTGAAGTTACAGGCTCTGAGGTAACGTGTACATCAAAACCGGGCTGGAAAGGAATCTTTATAAAAGGAAACCTGACAATGACGGATTCCAAGGTTGTTTCTCCCGCGGAATCCGGCGTATCCGGAATCCATGCCAACGGCGATATTACCATCACCGGCGGAACGACTGAGATCGGAGCAGGAAGCATTTCCTCCGAGAATAATATTCACATCGGCGGTATCATCACCTCTAACGGGGTGCCGTCCTATGAAAATATATCGAGCAATAATGCAAATGGACAGGTTACCTTTTTAGACGCGGATTACAGCGCGGTGGACGAGGCGATCGCAAAGGCAAAAGCGCTGAACAAGGCGGACTATATCAATTTTGATACAGTAGAGGCTGCGGTTAATGCGGTTGTTCGGGGAAAGGATGTCCGGGAGCAGGACGTTGTGGATGGATATGCGTCGGCGATCGAAGCTGCGATTGCCGGATTAAAACCTCTGCCCGCCGTATCGGTCATTGAGGGTGCGGACCAAATGTTTGTGATCGGCAAAAATAAAGGCGTTACCATCAAGGCAGATGGAGATTTCAGTAAATTTGCCGGAGTGTCGGTGGATGGAACTGAGATCGCGAAAGAACATTACACGGCTGAGGCCGGCTCTACGATCATCACTCTAAAGCCGGAATACCTGAAAACACTGACAGCCGGAAAGCATACGGTGGCAATCCGTTTTACGGACGGTCTGGCCCAGACGACATTGACGATTCAAGAGGAAGGATCAGGAAATCCATCCGAAAAACCGGATGACCCTTCTGAAAAACCGGATAACCCATCCGAAAAACCGGATAACCCTTCTGAAAAACCAGACAATCCATCTGAAAAACCAGATGACCCGTCAGATGAAACCGGGCAGCAACCGCCCAAGGATCCATCCCAGAACCAGACACAAAAACCGGCTCAAAAGCCTTCTCAGAGTCAGGGAAATTCGGAGAGCTCTCCTAAAACAGGCGACAATACGCCGGCCGTGTGGCTGCTCACCTTTGCGGCCGTTTCCGCAGCAGGATTGGCAGCAGGAAAACGCTGGGGGCAGTGAAAAACTTATCCATGTGAAATATTTACAGAGAAAAGGTGCCTGTACGAGTTCGAATCTGGAATCGTACAGGCGCGGCAGTAAAAGCCGCAGCATTACATTGCGGCCATGCAGGCGGGAAAATTCGTTACAGGTCACATCTTGACCAAGCGTGACATGTAACAAAAACTCCTCGCGCGGAACAGAAAATCTCTGCGCAGGGAGTTTTTTATCAAAAGCTGTTTGGTCACTTCCCGTCTCTCCCCCTGATCAGCAGATGATCAAAGCAGATCTGAGAAAACAGAGTCGTTTTTTCCGCAACTTTTTCAATATCTTCCGTACATTGCTCCGATAACCATTTCTCAAAAACCGCATAAAATCCCGAGGCATAAAAAAGAAGCATATCGTCAAATTCATTTTCACTCATGTGCTCCGGAAGCTGATAATTCTGCAGGGTCTTGATCTTGAAAAGCTGCAGGACCTTCCGGTTGACCTTCTGCCAGAAATCATACCGGTTATTTTTTAACAGGAGAAGGGACAGCAGCTCCTTCTGGTCATAAATATATTCCAGGATCATACGTGTCACCTGACTGGGCGCGATCGAATGCCGGGAGATCTCTTCCGCCAGCCGGTCAAATTCTGCCAGGCAGTCCAGTCAATTGCTTTTTGTTTCAGCAGGCCGAGAAAAATCTGTTTGATCGTATGCTTTGTTTTTCTCGGCCGGCGGTCCGGTTTTTTCATCTTGATCTCCATTCCGCCGCCGTTTTGCCGGCGGCTTAAATTATCTATGATCCGCAACCGTGCAGGTGGATATATTTCCAGAACAAGTTTATCGACAATTCAGACAAAAATGTTGATTAATCAACAATAGAACAGGATTGTTGATTGTCTGGAAAATCCAGTTGTTATATGATGAACATAATCATTCGGAACAGCTATACCTTAACATAATCGGAAGCTGAAAACAAGATTACACTATTCTGGCTGGCCGATAAACTGTAAAAAACAAGAAAACGAGGAGAAATCATCATGAAAAATTACATGGATCTGACAGGAAGAGTTGCGGTCGTAACGGGGGCATCCTCCGGACTTGGCTACGAGTATTGCAAAGCCTTTGCGGAAAACGGCGCGAAGGTGGCTGCATTTGCAAGGCGAAAAGAGAAGCTGGAAACGCTCAAAGGGGAAATTGAAGCCATGGGCGGGGAATGTCTGCCGGTTCCGTGCGACGTGGGAGACGAGGCCCAGGTCGTGGCAGGGGTGCGGTCTGTCATTGATACATTTGGAAAAGTAGATATCCTGGTGAACAATGCCGGAATGATGGCGTACTGCCCGACGGTGGACCTTTCTCTGGACCAGTGGCAGAAGGTGGTGGACGTCAGCCTGACAGGGTATTTCCTCATGGCAAGGGAATGCGCGAAAAATATGATTCAAAACCAGTACGGCCGCATCATCAACACCGCGTCCATGTACGGGCACATCGCGGCGATGAACCACCCCATCCTTGCCTACAATGCGACAAAGGGGGCAGTGCCGAACTTCACAAGGTCACTGGCGCAGGAATGGGCGAAGTACAACATTACCGTAAATGCCATCGGCCCGGGAGAATTTCCGTCGGAAATGATGCGGTTCGACGAGGCGGCGCTGGAAGAACTGAAAAAGAGATGCCCGCTCGGCAGGCCCGGAAAGATTGAAGAGCTGTGCGGACAGCTGCTGCTGTTCGCGTCGGAGAACTGCGCCTACACCACCGGACAGACGATCTATATTGACGGAGGGTGGACAGCGGTCTGACAGTATGACATACGGCCGGACCAGGGGGAATATCGTTACGATTCGCAGCCGTCAGGCCGTCAATTGTAACGAAAAAGCCCTTGCTCCGGTTTTGCTGTTGGCGGTTATGGATTGATCACCGTTATGATATCCGCCTCTTCCGCCATATCCGCTGCTCTATATTCAATAAAAAGATAGCCCTCCCCGTCCAGAGCATATCCCATCCTCAGCGCAGCGTCGGGCTCTGCATAGCTGCTCACGTATCTTTCCAGCGCGGTTCCGTCCTCGGCCTCCAGATGCTGGCCGGCCAGATCCATCGAGAATCCGTTCTGCTTCGTGACCATCACACGGTAATCCGCGTCCGCAATCCCGTAGAGCTCCTTATCGATGGCCAGACAGTAATCATTTTTCAGGACATATCCATCCCCGAGCCGGAAGCTGACCGCCTTTTCCTTTTCCTCTTCGGTGAGGTCGAGAGAATCGGGACTTTCTGTCTTTACCATGCTCCCGGTGACCCACGCCGGGTCCGTCTCAAATGCCTGCCCTCTGAGGGTGCTCTCCGCTCCGTAGATCCCTTCTCCCATGGAAATGACCGGCTGCATATACATGCCGCTGGAAATATTCAGGATTATTTCATCCTCCGGGGGTAGATTCACATACCACCCCGTGAGCATCAAAAAGGACATCAGCGGTTCCATTCCAAGAGTCCCATGTACATCCCTCAAGACATAGATCCCGCTCCGTTTTCCCTCTGCCCGCTCTGTTTTTTCCTGAAAAAATTTTTTCGGCAGTATGACTCCGCGGATCTGAAGCTGATAATCAGCGGCTCCCTGCCGGAGCGACGCCTGTAAATCCGGATCCTCTGTATAATCCGTAAGCGCAAACCGTTCGCGCATGGTCTCGACTTCCGGATCGGGAAGATAATAATCACAGAGCCCGTTCAGAGAGCAGTAGTCGGATATAAGAAACGAGGTCATGACTCCCGGCGCGCTGGAGCGCTCCTTGGTCTCCTGCCGGATAAACGCGTCAAAATCGCCTTCATATTTTGTATGGAAAAAACCGTTCTCCAATCCGCCTGACAGGCTGTCGGAAAACGAGGAATCCCAGAACAGCCGTCCCTCCTCATGACCGGTCAGGGCATTCAGCCTTTTTTCAAACGCGTCCTTGATCTCCGATTCCTGGAGATTGTCAAAGCAGGCAAATGTGCCTTCCGCTTCTTCGATATCCCGCATGGCATAGGCAATGATATTTCCGGATTCCGGTTCACGGACCTCAAAGGAATCGATCCGGTCCTCATTGCTGCCGATAAGCTGTATCTTTTCCGTTTCAAGCTCTGCCGCCGTATAATCTGAAACACCATATTTTTCATTCAGATATTCTGCCGCAAGCACAGAGACGCCGCCCTCTGTTACAGATTCCTGATGCAGGCCCGTCATTGCCAGGAGAAAAAACGCGGCGGCCAGCGCTGCCGGAATGCCGATCCATTTTCTCCGTCTCTCGGCTTTCCTGTGCAGAAGGGGAATCTGCCCGGAACAATATTTTACGATCTCCATGGCCGCCAGCGCCCGGTCGCTGTCCCCCATCTCGGCATAGAATCTTAACCGGGAATTCATGTTCGTCATGATCAGATAGAATACTTTTTCGGAAAGCGCGTTCTCCCGGATCACTTCCAGCAGGATCAGCAGAATCTCCTCATCCTCGTCCTCATCCTCGTCCATCGTGAGATCTGTGTCAAAAAACTGTTGCCACGCCTTTACCGCCTTTGGCCACCGCAGGCTGACAAGCTCCCGGAGCTTTTGGCGCATGAACTGTTCATGCAGATGCTTCTTCCGCAGCCATTGTTCCTGCGCTTCCTGAAAAAATGTACCGTATGCCGCGTTGGAGGACACAGAGAACGGTTCTCCTGCCGACGTCTCTGTTTCCGCCGCCGCCCCGGGCGCGTCTCCGCCGGAGAAAGCATCATCAGCCGATCCTGCTGCGTCTCCGTCGGAGAAAGCATCTCCTTCCGCTTCGGTTACGTTTTCATCGAAGTAGGTCTCTCCTGCAGCTCCAGAGCCGCCTCCGCCCGCAAAGCCATCACCAGCCGCTCCCATAGCGGCTCCTCCTTTTCCAACTCTGCCGCTGCCGTATTCATTTTCCAGAAGCGCCTCTGCCGTCTGCGCATACTCCAGGGCCGTCTGGTATGCCCCATAGAGTTTCTCCCATTCCGCCGGATGCTCCTCCGGGTGGTACTGCTTCGCCATCAGGGCATATGCTTTCTTGATCGCCCTCGTGTCCTTTGTCGCCTCGATTCCTAAGATGTCAAATGCCCGTCGTACCATTTCAGATCTTCCTCCTCAGCCATAGAATCTGCTCCTTCCCCAAACGGATCTGCTCCTGAATCTGGTTCATACCAGGAACTGTCATTCTCCAGGCACTGCCATGCATCCGCAAATGTATCCAGATACCGGTTCGCGCGTTCAAAAAAATCCGCGATATACTTTCGCTGCTTCCGGATTTTATACGGATCCTGCTCCTGGTTCACCAGATATTGAAAATACTGGATCCGCCTTCCGATCTCTTCCCGCAGCTCCCCGGTAGTCTGGGCAAAAAGCCGTTCTCCCCAGGCGATCAGCATCTGGTTCTCCTCCTCATTCGCGGGAAGAGAATGAAGCTGCTCCAGATCCCCCAGATACTGTTCCAGCTCTGCCGGATCAAGGGTATACGTTCCGGTGGTGATCACCTGCCTCGCCTGCTTTCCGGTGGAATCCACCTTCACATCTACGATCAGGATCCCATTGATATCATAGGTATAGCATACCGCTATGGATTCCTGTCCTTTCAGGGCCATGGGAACATCCACACAGAGCTCCCCCAGATAAATATTTTCGTCTGCATAATAGGCTTCTCCCTGATACACATCGATCTTCACAGACTTCTGAAAATCCTTCGCAGTCTGAAAACGCTGTTCCTTTCTGCAGGGCAGCACACTGTTGCGGTCAATAATGGGCGCCATGATGGAGCGCCGGGCATCCGCCTCATTATAGACTCCGGTGCCCAGGGTAAAGGGACAGATATCGGTCAGGAGAAGGTCCTTTACCTCCTCCCTACGCTCTTTGATCCCGGCATACACGCCCACTCCCGCGGCGATCATATGATCCGGGTCCATCACCGTCATCTGTCCGTAGGGCAAGAAATGCCGCAGGTATTGCTGGACCGTCGGCATCTTGCAGGAGCCGCCTGCCAGTACGACCTTGGAGATCTCCAGCCGTTCCTTCTGCCCGTCATTCAGCACGGCTCTTACGGGAACAAGCATCCTGTGGAACAGAGGCATGGAGATCTGGATCAGCTTCTGGTTCGTCAGTTCCATCTGCCCCTGGAACTCCCCGTCCGTAACGGTCATGACCGTCTGCTCTGTTTCGGACAGCATGCACTTTGCCTGTGCCGCGCGCCTTAAGATCACATTCTGTCTCTGGGGGGACAGCGCATCGAAGCAGAGGCCATGTTCCTTGCAGAACTGCTCTGCGACGGCACGGTCAAAATCACTTCCCCCAAGGCGGTTATCGCCGCTTACCGACACGATCTCGACCACGTTGTCAAAGCAGTCCACCAGCGACACATCCAGAGTCCCGCCGCCGAAATCGAAGACCAGCAGAGTCTCATCCTCCTCAGCCTGCCCCTTTCCTCCGGTGCTCCGGCATGCCAGCGCGGCGGCGGAGGGTTCATTTACGATCCTTTCTACATGAAGCCCCGCCAGAGCCCCCGCATCCTTGGTGGCCTTTCTCGCCATATCATTAAAATATGCCGGCACACTGATGACTGCTTCTTTGATCTCCGTACCCAGATACCGCTCCGCGTCCTCCTTCAGCCTGCGGAGCACCAATGCCGAGAGCTCTTCCGGACGATACTCCCTGCCGCCGAGAGCATAGGTCTTTTCCGTCCCCATAAACCGTTTGAACAACGCAGCCGTGTGCTCCGGATGGGAGGTCAGCCGTTCCTTCGCGATCTTCCCGACGTATACATGCCCTTCCTCATCAATACTTACGATACTCGGTGTCAGATATTCCCCCAATGAATTCGGGATCAGCCGGCTCCGCCCATCCTGCCAGACGGAAACCAGGCTGTTGGTAGTACCGAGATCGATCCCAATGATCCTTTCCATAGCGATACTTCTGTCCTTATGCTTTCTTTGAGAACTGCAGGAAAAAAACTGTGCAGACAAGCAAGACACATAAGTAATGTTCCTACAGTTCCTTATTATAAAATATAGATTGCCTTCATCATAGCATAAACCAAATACGAAAACAATGAAGGTCTCTTTTTTGCGCGGCATGTTCAATGGATTGCTAAAATCTATGGCCTGGCCCAAAAATGTAAACTTAAGCTAAAATTAAGCCCGCCCCCGCTTGTATCCGCTCTCTGTAAGAAATATAATATAGATTGGAAAACTCTCCTGCGCCCATCTCACAAATCTGGCGCAAGGAGTTTTTGGGAATGCTCATAGAGATACGGAGGTGCAAAATGAACCCGATCCCCGCACAAAAAACAGATTATAAAATCATGCTTGTGGATGATGAACCCGACATCCTGGACCTGCTCGAGAAGGCTCTCAACATAGAAGGCTACTACAACATTATCAAAATAGAAGACGGACAGACCGCAGTCCAGCTCTGCCGCAGGACCTCCCCGGACATCATCATTTTAGACGTGATGCTTCCCGATCTGGACGGATATGAGGTCTGCAGACAGATCCGCGCCTTTTCCCATTGCCCGATCTTATTTTTATCTTCCAAAAATGACGAACTGGACAAGATCCTGGGTCTTTCGGTGGGCGGGGATGATTACGTGGCAAAGCCGTTCAGCCCGAAGGAGATCGCGTATCGGGTCAAGGCGCAGCTCCGGCGGGCCGCGTATCAGCAAGACCCGTCGGAGAAGGAGCTCATAAAAACAGGGGAATTGGAAATTGACGTGGAGGGCTGCAGGGTCACAAAAGGCGGCAGCCCCATAGAACTGACCGCGCGGGAATTTGAAATCCTGCGGTATCTGGCGGAAAATCAAGGCCGGGTCATCAGCCGCGAACGCTTATATGAAACCATCTGGGGCGAGGACAGCTTCGGGTGCGACAATACGGTCATGGTGCATATCCGGCATCTGCGTGAAAAAATAGAGGACGATCCCGCGGCGCCCCGATACATCATCACGATGAAAGGATTAGGCTATAAGCTGGTGGATCCTTATGAAGAATAAAAGCGATCTCAATCTGTTTTTTCGTTCGTTCGGCATTGTCGTGATTGTGATCTTCGCGGCCATTGCAGCGGGGATCGGCCTGTTTTATTATGTGTTCGCGATTCCGGCGCGGGAGGGACTCAGCCTGGCCTCATGGCCAGACGTGTATACAGACAATTTTTCCATTCAGCTTGAAGAAGAACAGGGAGAGCTTAAAGTAAAAGAATTCGGGATTGAAGATCTGGACCGGTATGGCTTATGGCTGCAGGTGATCGATGAAAACGGACAGGAGGTTTTTTCACACAATAAGCCGGAGAACTGTCCCAACAGCTATACGGCCTCCGAGCTTCTGGCATTCGGTACGAACGTTTACGATAATGATAACAGGGTTTTTGCGGGAAATTATGAAGGGGCAGAGAAAACCTACGGTTACTTTATCGGTTTTCCCTATGCGGTCGGAAAGCATATGCTCTACTACAACGGAGAACATGTCAGCCGGCTTTCCCCCGTGATCCGTACAGGGATCGCATGCGTTTCCTGCGCCGTATTTTTGTTTACATTAGCTTATGTATTCTGGCTTTCCAGGCATCTGGGAAAGATCACAAAGGGCATCCGGGATGTCAGCCGGCGCGCCTATACGCCATGCTCAGCGGGCGGCGTATTCGGCGAGATCTATGCGGCTCTGAGTGAAATGGACACGGAGCTCCGCCGCAGTGATCAGTTGCGGATAGATACGGAGAGAGTCCGCAGAGAATGGATCACGAATATTACACATGATGTAAAAACACCCCTGTCTCCCATCAAGGGATATGCGGAGCTGCTTGCGGAAAATCAGATTTCGGAAAGCGGCGAGGTACAGGAATACGGAAAGATCATTTTGAAAAATGCGGTCTATACGGAGAATCTGATCAATGACCTGAAACTGACCTATCAGTTCGAAGCGGGCGTGATCCCCCTGTCTTTGCAGGAAATACATCTCGTGCGCTATATCAGGGAACTGGTCATAGATCTGATCAATGATCCGGCTTTTTCAAAACGTGAGATTGAGTTTGAAAGCGCGGAAGATGAGGTGGTTGTCCGGATCGACAGCAGGCTGTTCCGCCGTGCGGTGGGAAATCTGATCATCAACGCGCTTACGCATAATCCGCCGGAAACAAAGGTATTTATCCGTATCGAAAGAAGCGGACAGGGCCGGGTATCAATCCTCCTGCGGGATAACGGAACGGGGATGGACGAGGAGGAGCAGGCAGAGCTGTTCGAACGGTATTACAGAGGGACAAATACGAAAGAAAAACCGGAGGGTAGCGGCCTCGGCCTGGCGATCGCAAAGCAGATTGTTATACTCCACGGCGGCGACATTACGGTAAAAAGTAAGCGAAATGAAGGGACAGAGTTTCGGGTTTCGATACCTGAATTAAGGTGAACTTAAGATGCAATAAAGACCACCCTAAGACGGATGATTTATGCTGTAAAGCATAGGTCATCTTTTTTTAATAGGAGGGTTTTGGATATGGAATTACAGCTGCAGGATCTGAGCAGGCAGTATGGAACCAATTATGCGGTCAGTCATATAAACGCTACATTAGTGCCGGGTGTTTACGGGCTGCTTGGCGCAAACGGCGCGGGAAAGACGACACTGATGCGGATGATCAGCGGTGTCTTGAAGCCCACCGCAGGCAGCATCCGGTTCAACGGGAAAACGATCGGAGAGCTTGGCGAGCGGTATTACACCCATTTAGGCTACATGCCGCAGGACTTCGGATTTTATCCCGGCTTTACGGCCCGTGAATTTATGCTGTATATGGCAGCCGTCAAGGGACTGGATAAAAAACGGGCAGAAGCCAGGACGGAAAATCTGCTTCAAATGGTCAATCTCCAAGATGCGGCGGACAAAAAGATCAAATCCTTTTCCGGCGGCATGAAACAGCGTCTGGGTATTGCGCAGGCGGAATTGAACAGCCCGGCTATCCTGATCTTAGACGAACCAACCGCAGGGCTCGACCCCAAAGAGCGTGTGCGCTTCCGAAACCTGATCTCCGATTTTGCAAAGGAAAAGATCGTGATCCTTTCCACCCATATCGTTTCGGATGTTTCCTACATTGCAGATATCATTTTGCTGATGAAAAACGGCAGCTTACTGCTGCAGGAACCGATGGCCGCGGTTACGGACAGCATGAAGGGCAAGGTATGGGAAATGCTGGTGGATGAGCGGGACGCAGACCAGTACAGCAGGAAATTTTCTGTCGTGAATCTGCATCACGAGGGAGATCAGGTCAGGCTGCGGATCGTAGACGAAGCCCGGCCGGCAGAGGAGGCGGAGGCTGCGGAGCCGAGCCTGGAAGACCTGTTTTTGTACCATTTTGGAGAGAACGATTACGATCCGCATGAAAATCCGCAGCCGGATCCGTCAAGCACAGATCGAAAAAAGCGGAAGAATCATGTTCCTATAAATAGCAGCAAAAAAAGCAGAGGAGGAAAAAGATGATGTCAGCAAAACAAAATCAGAGAACGCCCAACCGTACACACCCGCACAGGGCAGACGGACTTTCTCTGATCAGATTTGAATTTCTGAAAATCGTCCGGAAAAGATCAACGCTCACGATCATGGCGGTGAGCCTGCTCTTAACGGCATTTCTTTTCGGACTGCCGGTGATACAATATCAGATCTATGATCAGAACGGAGTCATGAAAGGGACAAAGGGGATTGCGTATGACAGGGAACAATATGCGGATCTGTCAGTTCCGCTGACGGAGGAGTATATTACGAAGACCATCCGGGAAGTGCAGGGGCTCTTTGAGGATCCCGCAAATGTGGGATATGACGGAAATGAACGGTTTTTGATCGGGGATGCGTATTGGAATGAGATCGCGCCCCGGGAAAATTTTTTGAATCTGATCGCAAGGACCTATGCCGCACCAAATGAGAGCAGGGGTTACAATAGCTTTCCGGATCTGGATGCTTCGGACGGCGCGGATTTTTATCAGGCGGTCCAGGCCAAAAGGGAAGCCATACTGAACGAGTCGGGCCGTGCGTTATCGAATGAGCAGAAGGCATATTGGAGCGGCATGGCGGGCAAAATCGATACGCCCCTGCAATATGGTTATTATGAAGGCTGGGAGGTCATCATAAGTAGCTTCGGACTGCTGTTGTTTGCGGTACTGGCAATCTGCATTGTGATTGCGCCGGTTTTTTCAGGCGAATATCAGGCGGGAACCGACGCGGTGATCTTATCCGCAAAATACGGCAGGACAAAACTGATCACGGCCAAGCTTGCGGCCTCCCTGCTGTTCGGAACCATTGCATTTGCCTTCCATATGGTGACCGCCTGCGCAATACCGCTTGCGGCGTTCGGCGTGTCGGGCTGGAATCTGCCGATGCAGATCGCAAACACGGCAATCCCGTATCCGCTGACATTTCTGCAGGGAACCATGCGCAATATCGGGATCCTTTATCTGGTACTGCTGGGCATGATCGGGCTGACACTCTTTCTGTCCTCCAGGATGAAAAGCCCCTATCTTGTGCTGATCGTACTGGTTCCGGTTCTTTTCATTCCCATGCTTCTCTCGCCGAACGGAACGGCAGGGGCGTATAACCTGATGCTGTTCTTGCTGCCGTATCAGGCGGTCATGCCGGAATTTGGAAAATATATTTCCTATCAGGCAGGCGGTCTGGTCTTCGATGCATTTTCGGCAAGGGCGATATTGTACGCAGTATTCACGGCGGTTATGCTGCTGCTTGCGAGGGGTGGATTTCAGAGGCATGAGACTGCCGGATGAGTCAGTCCGGCGGTGTCTCTCCGCCGGGCCAAAGTGTTTTTAATCTATAAAATTTATCTAACGGTACGGTTGGATAATCTTTAGATCATCCAACCTGCGCATCCATCCGCAAAAACCGTGCTGACCCACTCTTGCGTCTGCTAACGCAGCCGCACAGCCGGAAATTTATTCACCCATGGAAAATGGAATCTCTGCGATCAACGGAACTCCGCCGTTTTCATCGGTTCCGGCATTCTTGTCGAAGACCTGCATCACAAACTGATCCGCCTGGGATGTGTTGAATACCATTTCCTGGATCTGGCTGCCGTCGTCCTGCGTATTCATCTTTGCACATTCCATCAGAATGCGGTTTCCATTTCCATCTGACAGGACAAGTGCCGGATTCTTCTCTGCCAGCTCTGCAGGAAGATAACAGGTCACATGCATATTGCTGGGGGTCTGGACCGCCTTCTGCACGATGACCCCGTTGCTCTGCGCATTGGGCTCGGCTGTACGGTTAGAGGAGGTATCTGTTTCAACGTCAAACTGCATGCTCCAATCTGCTTTCGTTTGCTGGAACGCCTCTCCCACACCTCCGGTCTCAATGGCTTTGCTCGCGCTCAGACCGTGAATGTCTACATTCACGGTCATCTGCCCTTCAAAAGAGATGTCCTCCTGGCTCACAGATGCGATCCGGCATAATCCTACATATACCCCGTCTTCTGACTTACGAAGCGGTGTGATTTCTGACGGCCATGCCTGCTTCTGGTTGATCATGAAAGTTCCTCCGTCATAAAGGGTATCCTCCCCTTCATTCTGATGCATGGGCAAAAGATAATCGGCTGTTTTCAGCTCTTCATCCTCTACCCGGAGGGAAAGTGTAAAATACATATCATATCCGTCGCAGTAGGCGTCGGAGACTGTCATCGTCCCGATTTCGTTTTCAGCAGTATTTCCGGCCTCCTGAACCGGATCGGAGTGTTCGCTGATATTTTCATACGCGGTTTTGTCCTTGTCCGGATATTCGCTGTTCTCCCTCACTTCCTGCAGCCGCCCGAACACATTTCCCAGGATCGGGATATCCTGCGCCAATGCAGGATTCATATAAAATATTCCGGATAATGCGGCAATGGTGCACGCCGCAGCAGCGGCCGCTGTAAGGCTTCTGTAAAATCTGTTTCTGTTTTTTAATAAACCGGTTTGTTTCATCTTCATCTTCACCTCATCCTGACGTATTTTTTCATAGCTTTCGTTCAGTTTATCATTTACAAGATCCGGAATCTGGATCTCTTCTCTCATTTTTTCAATAAAATCTCGTTCATAATTGCCCATCCTTACACCTCTTCTTTCCAAATCAATTTCTGTTCCAGAGCAGCATACTTCCGTCTGATTCCAGTCTTTCGCTGAACCTTCGTTTTGTTCAGCAGCAGGAGATCTGATTTTCTCTCATATAGAGCTTCCTGAAATTACCCCGCCCTCTGGATAACCTGGTTTTTACCGTATTTTCATTCATTTCCAGGATCGAACTGATCTCCTTGATGCTGAATTCTTCTACGTAGAACAGATATAATACGATACGGTACTGCTCCTCCAATTTGTTCAACAATTCTATAAACGCCCTTCCGGATGTGTCCGGAGCGGTGTATTCCAGTTCCGGATGCTCATGGATCGGAACGATGTTTCCGCGCCTCTTTAAGATGCGGTTGCACTGATTGATCAATATTCTTGTGATCCATGTCTTGAAAAACTGCGGTTTCTTTAAGGATTGTAAATTTTCATAGCTGTTCAGCACTGCATCCTGGATCGCATCCGCCGCGTCCGCGTCATTGCGCAGCATCGCGATCGCTGTTTTATATAATCCCTGCTTGCAGCTTTCGATCAAATCTACAAAAGCTTCTTTATCCCCTGCCTGTGCATTTCTCACAAGGCCTGCCATATCTGCCACGTCCCCACGTCCTTTCGTATTTCATTATGCATATCTGTGCAATTCATTTAACGGAATTTGAAAATGGTATTTCATCTTCCTCTTCAATCGATTGATACTTATTAGATAAAAAAAACTGGGGAAAAGTTTCAGAGATTTTATTTTTTTTGGCCTGTCAGAAAAGACGTCAGATCAGAAATAACATCAGATTTTTGACCCTTTTTAAAATAAGGAAAAGTGTATGTCAGCATCCGAAGTCAAAATCGGACGCTGAAAAAGTTGCGGGGGAGGAAGCGGCTTTATGCAGCTTCTGGTAAACTAAACTCATCAAAAAATAATAGAAATCGGAGGAATCAAACATGAGTAAATTGAAAATTGCGGTAATCGGATGCGGCGGTATTGCAAACCAGAAACATTTTCCGGCATTAAAGAACAATGCGGATCTGGGTGAGATCGTGTCGTTCTGTGATATCAGGATCGAGCGCGCAGAGGCAGCGGCAAAGGAATACGGCGCGCAAGGGGCGCAGGTGACTGCGGATTATAAAGAGGTGCTTGCCAATCCGGATGTAGAGGTGGTACATATCTGCACGCCGAATGTTTCCCACAGTGAGATCGCAATTGCGGCTTTCGAGGCGAAGAAGCATGTATACTGCGAGAAACCCATGTCCCACAGCACGGAAGAGGCGCAGAAGATGGTGGATGCGTGGAAGAAGTCGGGAATGCAGTTTACGGTAGGCTACCAGAACCGTTTCCGGGCAGAGGTGCAGAATCTGCACAGCGCATGCAGGAAAGGTGAATTGGGCGACATCTATTATGCCAAGGCCCATGCGGTAAGGAGAAGGGGCGTTCCCACATGGGGCGTATTCATGGACAAGGAAGCCCAGGGCGGCGGCCCGCTGATCGATATCGGCACACATGCATTGGATATCACGCTGTGGTGCATGGACAACTATGAGATTGAAAGTGTGTCCGGCTCCGTATTCTACAAGCTCGGCGGGCTTGAGCAGGCAACGGATGGAAATTTATTCGGACCATGGGATCCCAAGACCTACGAGGTAGAAGACTCCGCAGTCGGATTTGTAAAAATGAAAAACGGAGCGACCATCGCGCTGGAAGCAAGCTGGGCGTTGAATATGCTGGAGTCAAGAGAGGCTTCCACCACACTCTGCGGAACACTGGCCGGCGCGGAGATCCATTCCGGCATGAGCTATGGAAAAAATGAACTGATCTATAACCGCGGAAGAAACGGACAGCTTATGGAAGAAACCATATCCCCGGTAGGCGGAGTCGCTTACTTCGGCGGAGGCGGCGGTGAGGAAGGAACCACTGACTGCAGGCAGTGGCTAGAGGCGGTACAGAATGGAACACAGCCTCTTGTGAGGCCGGAGGAAGCACTGGCAGTCACAAAGGTTCTGGATGCGATCTACAGATCCGCCGCGGAAAACAAAGAGATCAAGTTTTAGACTTGTTTAAAAAAGGAGGCGCAAAAATGGGATTTGCAATGCGGATGAATTTTGTGGATGTCATCGTGGATGACAGTTTTAAGAATTACGATGTGAACGGGAAAAAAATGGGGTATCAGTTTGACATCCGGCTCAGTTACTACCGGGGACATTTCCTGTCCGTGATTGATGAGTTTGGGGTAAAGGTAGATGATTTTGAAGTGCCCGCTGAGCGGATCAAGTTCTGTATCAACGGGAAGGAATTCAGTCCCGCGGAGTTTGACAAGTGCTATACCGAATTCTGGCAGATCAGGGAACCGGCAACGATCCGGGTATTTTATCCGGGCGGACTTCCGGAGGGAGAGCATAAGATTGATGTGACATTATTCTTCCGTTCCCCGTATATGCCGATCGGGCCGGATCATATGTATATGCCGGTTGACAGCTGCGGAACAAAAACAATGGCGGTTACAGACTAAAAATTACAGATTTGGAGGGAAGACATTATGACAAACGTAAAAACAGGTATCACACTATTTTCATTGGGAACTCCTTATCTGAAGGGAGAACTGGATCTGGAAGGCGTCATCCGCGCGGCAGCGGAGCTTGGAGCACAAGGGTACGAGATCGTTGCGGCACAGATGATCCCTTCCTATCCATATGTCACAGATGAATTTGCAGAGTTTATCCGTCAATGTACGGAAAAGTATGGGATCGGCCCCATCTGCTATGCGGCAAATATGGACCGGGGAATGTTAAAAGACCGGGATCTGACCGAGGACGAGATGGTCGCGCGCGCGATCACGGATATTGTCTCGGCAAACAAGCTGGGATGTACGGTCATGCGGGAGCAGTATCTTCTGTCGCCCAATGGTCTGGCAAGGATCGCGCCCTATGCGGAAGCGTACAATGTACATGTAGGGATCGAGATCCACAATCCGGACAGCCCCATCACGCGGCCCATACTGGATTATCTGGAAGTGATCGAAAAGACCGGAAGTAAGTATATCGGGTTCGTCCCGGACTTCGGATGCTTTGCCACAAAGCCCAATAAGCCGTACTGGGACCGGGCGCTGGCAGCAGGAGCTACCATAGAACAGCTTGAGAAATGCGCGCGGCTCCGCTACGATGAGGTCCCCATGGATGAGGCAATGAAGATTATGGGCCCTGATATGGCGAAATGCCCTGCATTGGGCGCAACGCTGAACAGTATGTATGGATTCGTACAGTTCAGGAAGAGCTGCAGGGCAGAGCTGGAAGGCCTAAAGCGGATCATGCCGTACTGCTTTGAAATGCACGGAAAATGCCATTACGTGGATGAGAATCTGCATGAATCCGCAATCCCGTATGAGGAGATCATTCCGGTGATCGCAGCTACGGACTATGACGGATTCATTGTCACGGAATATGAAGATGAAGGCGGATACGATGCGGTGGAGCAAACCAGAAGGCATGTCGCCATGGTCAAGAAATTGCTGAACGAGGTAAAATAACAGCGGCTCAAAACGTGCGAAAATAGTGTGTCCTTCCCACGGACAACAGTAGGAGCAGCTGCTAATCCCGCTTGGCATTTTCCGGGCAAACCTCCAAAATAAAGGGATCAATAACGAACTGGATGCATGGCCGACATTTTTGAGTGCGAATGAATAGGTAACTCAAAAGGATGAACAGTTAACTCAGAAGGATGAGCAGTTGACCCAGAAGGATGAACGAATTGGTCGGTTATTTCAGGAAAATGAACTGTTATCTCAGCAGTATAGACAACAGCTTCAGGAGATAGAACGTTTAAAAAAAGAACTTGCGGGGAAAATTGGGTGAATTAAATGAATAGTTGAAATTAAAAAAGGATGGCTGGAGCCGTCCTTTTTTGCCCGATTAGGAAACTTCGGCGCGAGTGTGCGTCAGGACTCATACTTTTTATTGACAAGTACACACTACTGTGGTAGTATATAAGAAAACTACTACAGTAGTGTGAAAGGAGCCGCGGATATGACTGTAAAATTATTTGATTCGGAATTGAAGGTAATGGACGTGCTGTGGCGGGAGAGAGATTCCACAGCCAAGCATATTTCCGATGTATTAAAGGAAGAAGTCGGCTGGAATATGAACACCACCTACACGCTGATCAAGCGCTGCATCAAGAAAGGCGCGATCCGGCGTTCGGAGCCGAATTTTATGTGCCATGCGCTGATCCCAAAGGAGGAGGTGCAGGAGGCGGAGACCAATGAGCTGATCAACAAGATTTATGACGGCTCGGCGGATAAGCTGTTTGCGGCCCTGCTGGGCAGGAAGAAGCTCTCCCCCGAGCAGATCGCAAAGCTGAAACAGATCGTAGGCGAACTGGAGTGAGGTGATAGATATGAGTCTGATGGCAATGAGTATATCCGGCGCGGTATTGATCCTGGTGATCCTGGCAATGCGGGCAGGCTTGAAGGGCTGGCTGCCGAAAAGAACATTTGCGGTGCTGTGGATGGTCGCCCTGATCCGTCTGCTGATCCCATTTTCCGTGCCCTCTTCGTGGAGCGCATACACCCTGCTTCAGAATGCGGTTCCTGAAACGGAGCAGGTACGCTATTTTACAGATATGATCGCAGGAAATCCGTCCGGCGGAGCGGCACGTTTTGGCAGCGCATCTTGGCTGTACGGTACAGATACAGCCGGAGGTGCCGGGGACCTGCCGGGCCGGGAGGATGGATTCGGGGAGGGAACCGGAATGCAGTCCGGATCGGGAAGCGGAGCGCAGATGGATCCTGCCTGGAAACCGCAGTCAAGATCCGGTGCAGGAAGCGGAGCACAGATGAACGCTGCTCAGGATCCTCAGTCAAAGTCCGGGGAGGAATCACAGCCGGATTCCGCATCTGGCATACAGTCAGGAGGGCAGCAGGCTTCCTCCATAGCTTCGGATTCCGTATCAGAGGAAAAACTATCGTTTGCGGAACGTTTCGCAGATCTGCTTCCCATTTTAAGGGGAATCTGGGCAGCAGGCTTCCTGCTCTGCACGATCGCCTTTGCATGGATTTACTTCCGGTGCTGCCGGGAATTTCAGATGTCGCTGCCCATGGAGGACTGCTTCCTGGAAAACTGGCAGCGCACACATCCTTTGCGGAGAAGACTGTCCATCCGCCAGTCGGACCAGATCCTGTCCCCATTGTCATACGGATTCTGGCGCCCGGTCATTTTACTGCCAAAATCCACAAAATGCGGGGACAGATTTCAACTCCGATATGTTCTGGAGCACGAATATGTGCATATCCGGTATTTTGATGCGGCGGTGAAGCTGCTGATGGCGGCGGCTCTGTGCATACACTGGTTTAACCCCTGTGTGTATCTGATGTACATTTTCTTCAACCGGGATCTGGAGCTGGCCTGCGACGAAGCGGTGGTGCGCCGATTCGGTGAAGAGGAAAAGTCCGCATACGCCATGGCGCTGATCGAGATGGAAGAGGAGAAGAGCGGCCTGCTCCCGCTTGGCAATAGTTTCAGTAAAAATGCGATCGAGGAAAGGATTGGTGCGATCATGAAAATAAAGAAGATCTCCCCGCTGGTCCACGGGCTGTCGGCGGCTCTGGTGTGCGGCATTGCCCTGCTGTTCGCTACATCCTGCGGATCATATGGGGAAGCGGAACAGACTATGGAAGCCGGCCCCCGGACAGAGGCCGTGGATGCGGAGGAAGCAAAGATAAACAGCATCGTGGAAACAAAATCACTGTCCGCTGCGCTGAAGGAGTCAGGACAGTACAGTCCGACCCTGCGGTCTCAGGAGGCTTCTGCGGCGGATGTAAGCATAGTCGGATACAGCAAAAAAGAACTTGAAGATCAGATTGCGGCTATAGACCAGGTCATTGAGGAAAAAGAAAAGACACTTGAACAGGTTGAAGAGATGTATCTGGCTATTCAGGGCGACAAACTGTATCTGGATTCACTCACAGAGCGTAATCAGGAAATCCAGGACAGGGTAGAAAACGCAGGGAAGTACACAGACAAGGATCAGCTGATCCAGGAGAGGGAGCAGAATGTGGCCAGGATCCAGGAAACTGAGGAAATGCTTCGGGAAAAAGAACAGGAAATGGATCAGTTTTACACCGACGCAGACGCCCTGACCCGGGAGATCGAGCGGATGCAGGAGGAGAAGGAGAGCCTGCAGTGGATGGAATCCGAACTGGATCTGGAAACATTTTTTGAGGAACACTATGGGAGATACGGGATCCGCTTTGATCTATCGGAAGGCAGGCTCTACAAAGGCAGGACCCCGGTACGTTTCTTCATAGACGAAAAGGAAGGGGGAGTCCTGTGGGCTGACAATGAAGGTGAATCTGTCGTCCGGGCCGTCTACAGCGAGGAAGGAAAGCTGACCGGAGTATCTGTGAAAAAGGCAGAGGACAGCCGGATCGGAGTGCATATTGCGGAAGACCCGGAAAAAACAGAAGCGGAAACGAGGGAAAAGGCTGCGGAAGCCGTTGAAAAGGAAGTAGAAAAGAAGGCCGCAGAGGCGGCTAAAAAGGAAGTGGAAAAGAAAGCATCTGCAGAAGCGGCTGAAAAGGCATCAGAAAAAGCAGCAGAAGCGGCTGAAAAGGAAGCAGAAGCGGCTGAAAAGGAAGCAGAAGCGGCTGAAAAGGAAGCAGAAAGAGTAGCAGAAGCGACTGAAAACGAAGCAGAAAAAGCGACTGAAAAGGAAGCAGGAGAAGCAGGCGCATCAAAATCCGCCGCCGGCGGAAGCAAGGAGAACAGCGCTGAGATCGCAGCCGGAAGCGGTACGGAATACACCACAGGCAATCCATACCACAGCGCCGCTTATATGATCTCTATCGGTGAGGAATTTGAGGAATACGAAAAATTCGGCTTGTCCTATGACAAAAAATCGGATTTTCTGATGTATAAGGACCAGACCATAGGATATTTTAAAGACGAGACAAAACCAGGCGTATACACCAGGCTGGTAGAGGGATCCGGGGATCTGGGAATCACCGTGAACCGGGACAAATCCGGGAAGATCACGGACTTTTCCGTATTCCCGTTCAATGAAAGCAGCCTGCCGGATTCCTCTGTAAGCGAGGACACTGCGGTAAAAGAAGGCTCCGGTATCATCAGGTGGGACGATTCCGGGGATATCGTCAGCATCGTCTCATTTCCAACCAAGGAGCGGGGCAGCCTGGAAGCCTATGCCGCGGAGCAGGAAAATGCGGATAAAGCCGAAGCAGCGTCAGGCACAGCGGTCTCTTCTGAGGACGGATCGAAAACCGAAGCCATGTCAGGCAAAACCGCATATTCCGAGGGGAACCCAAATGCCGAAAAGACCAGCCTGCCTAAGGAATATGAAAAGCTCGGCGTAAAGATTTCCAACGAAAAAAATAACGAGTGGACGTATCAAGGCAAAGGAGTCGCCGTCATTTACGATAAGGATCACTGGGTCTACGCCAACGACACGATCCCGGAAAAGAAAGCTGTGTATCTGGAAGTCGTGCGGGATAAAAAAGACCGTGTGATCGAACTAAAGGAAATCACGAAGAAGGAAATGCAGAAATTGTTTGATGAGGAATAAGGAAGGCCCGCCATGTTCACAGCAAAAAAGATGTTCTTAAACATGATAAGGAACCGGGGAAGAAGCGCGATCCTGGCAGTCTTTTCCTTTCTGACGGTATTTTTCGTGGGGATCTATTTTGGAAATCTGGAACAGAATGAAGGCCTGCTGTCCGCGCTCGGGGAAAAGATCCCTGTGTCCGCCTCCATTGCCAATTCCACCGGGGACCGGCTGACAGGACTTGACATTACAGAAAAACGGGTGGAATTATTTCTGGAGCTTGGACTGAAGGATTACACGGTCACTGCGGAGAGTTATGGAAATATCGGATTCGGCCCGGAAAATACGGAACAAAGAGCCAGCATCTATTTGACAGGAACCAATACGGCGGCGTCCATGGATGCCTGGAAGCCGGAATTTTCCCTGGAACGGGCGCAGGTGGAGGAAATCCTTTCGGAGGAGACAGGCCAGGGGCCGCTCTTGGAGCGTGGAACTGCCCCGCAGAATCTGTCCAACACAGCAGAGGAGAGTACATCCGGCCGGGATGTGAAACGTACCGGGCGGTGCCTGCTGAATGAAAGCTACATTCAAGAGAAGGGACTTTCCTGGCAGGTAGGGGATGTGATCGATATCAATCTATACCGTGCTCTGTATGATGAATTTGACGGAGTCGCCGGATTCGTGGAGATCACATCCGCAGAGCTGGAGATTGCCGGCTTTTATCAGACTGCGCCAGAGAGTGCGCTGGAAGCGGCGGACCTGGTGTGTCCCCTGTCCTGGCTGGCCAAACAATACCGTCAGGCAGGCTCCGAGCTGCTTTATTCATCGGCAAAAGGAACCGTAGCGGATCCTCTGGCGCTCAATGACCTGAAAATCAAAGCAGAAAAAGCAAAATTTTCGCAGACGAATTTGCAGTCCATAGGAGGCCGTCCGGGAAATACGCTGGTGATCGACGACCGATTTTTTATACAGACGGCCTCCCAGCTGAAAAGCAGCATTCATCTGCTGAAACTGTTCATGGCACCGCTGCTCGTGCTGGTCATAGGAATCTCGGCTATGGTCTCTTTTTTCGCCATGTGCCACCGGAAGCAGGAAATCTACCTGGAGCGTTGTATGGGCAGGAAGAAGTCGCAGATCGCGGCGGAGCTGGTCGGCGAAAATACGGTGCTGTCCCTTCTGGGCGGCGCGGCGGCTGTGCTGTTCATACCATCGTATGCAGAAACACTTCCGGCAGCAGGCTTTTTGCATGGAGGGGGCTGCAGGCTGCTTATTTTGGCGGTATTTCTGGGAATCCGGATCGTGACAACACTGGCACCGGCAATCTGGATCAGCCGGGAAAATCCGATGAAAATCTTCTAGCTGTGTGGTTGGATGCACCAAGGAGCATCCAACCGCACAGCCGGAAACTCTTTTGAATCGAGGAGAAACAATGAGTGAAATTTTAAAAGCAGATCATGTAAGCTACACATATCAGGGAAAATATCAGAAGGTTCATGCGCTGCGGGACGTCAGCTGTACATTTGCCCCCGGAAGATTTTACGCGGTGACCGGCCGTTCCGGAAGCGGGAAAACCACCCTGCTTTCCCTGCTGGCAGGCCTCGACCGCCCCACTCAGGGGGAGATTTTCTATGACGGAACGCCGTATGCAGAGCTGGACACCGCAAAGCTCCGGCGGGAAAAGCTGTCCATTGTTTTCCAGAATTTCCAGCTCTTTCCGTTGCTGACCATTGAGGAAAATATCACATACCCCATGGAGTTTTCCAGGGTAAAAACAGCACAGGCCCGGGAGCGGGCCGTGCAGCTCCTGGAAGCGGTGGGCCTTCCAAAAGAACTTCGGAAAAAATATCCCGCCATGTTGAGCGGCGGCGAGCAGCAGCGCGTGGCCATCGCAAGGGCTCTCGCCTCCGCCCCAAGGATAATCCTTGCGGACGAGCCCACCGGAAACCTGGATTTTGAAAACGGAGAAAACATCATCCGCATTTTAAAAAATCTTGTGGAAAAGGAAAGCTACTGTGTGATCTTGGTCACCCATGACAGGGGAATCGCGGAGCAGGCGGATGTCGTATATCAGGTACAGGACGGGCAGATCCTCAGCCGTCCCGAAGATATACTGAGCACCAGATAAATCTGCCGCTCAGTATAATTTGATACCAACGTATGCAGAAAAGCTGTCGGCGGCAGGTTTTCTGTATACCAACGTATGCAGAAAGGCTGCCAGTGACAGGCTTTCTGTATGCGCACAGCCGCATGAGGATGGTGGAGCTCATATGAAAAACAGTCTGAAACAAATCTTTCGAACACCTGTAAAAACAGGACTTTTTTGCCTGATATTTCTCTTTGGCACAATGCTTTTTACGGCAGGTCTGAACCTGTGGATCGAGATATCGGAAAAAATAAAGGCGGCCGACGAAACCTTCGTCACCATCGGAACGGTGGAGCAAAAAGAGCAGAGTACCGTGATGGAGCAGTGGTGGGATGCCGGCCTGCAGGATTACATTTATCAGGAAACAGAGACATACGGAGATTTCCTGACAACGGATCTTCTGGAAAAACTGGATATTGATTTTATCACCGCGCCCCGGCAGCGCCCGTATTTCGGCGCATATTCCGAGGGGCTCCGAACCGGAGGCGAATTGACGGATGAAAGCTTCACCGGCATTTTCCTGGCGGAAATCCGTGTATTGGAGGATGCAGTATCAGAGTTTGCGGCAAAAGCAGATGCACCGGGGACAGATGTACAGAAGGCAGATGCATCGGGGACAGATGTACGGAAAGCAGATGCATCGGAGACAGATGTGCCGGAGTCGGATGTGCCGGAGCCGGATGTACCCGGTGCCTGCGTGCCGGATCATCCGATTCCTGTGGAAGTCACCCGTGTGCTCTGGGGATCCGAATCATTTTCAGGAAAAAAGATCTACTTCTGTGATCACAGGACAGAGCAGCCGGAACCCATGGAAGCAGAAAAAACATATCTCACATTTCTCAGCATGAATCCGGTCAATGCGGATAAGCATAAGGACTTTGAAGGAACGGAATATATGCCGCTGCGGCTTTACGAAAATCAGGCCCGGCTCTGGTATGAAGTGACCGAAGACTTTTACGGGACGGAAGAAGGCATACGATGGGAGAAAATTGCGGGCATGCTGAAACTATGTTATGAAAGCATGCTTCCGGTAACGCCGGTCAGCGATCTGCAGCTTCTCCGTCCGTTTCATGACGGTGACGCGGTGCTTGAGGAAGGCCGTGAGATCGATCCGTCAGAATATGAAAGCGGCGCGAAGGTGTGTCTGGTTCCGCAGAAATTTGCGAAGCAGAATGATCTCCGGACGGGAGACCATTTTCCGCTGCAATTTTATTTCGCAGACTATCAATATCCTCTGTGTCAGGTGGGCCTTGGAAATGGCGGCCTGGATATGGAGGCGCTGGATGCCGACGGAAATGTACTGGAGCCCTTTCAGGAGAGTGAATACGAGATCATCGGCATCTACTCGTATCCGGTTGTCCTTACCAGCGATCCGCATGCGTTCGTGAATAATCAGATCTTCGTCCCGGAAAATTCTATTACAGAGGATTTTCAGAATCATGTGGTGGGACGCGGGCCGATGCAGGCATACAACACCTCCTTCCGTATCAAAAACGGCTCCGCAGAAAAATTTCTGGAGGAATTTTCCAGACTGCCGGAAAGCAGCCTTCTGGAGATCGAATTTGACGACGGGGGATACGAAGCCTTTGCCTCCAAAATGAAAAATACCCGGATCGTGGCGGCAGTGCTGTTTTTTGCCGGATTCGCGCTGCTGCTTGCGACGATCGCATTTCTCATGTATTTTATGATATGGAAACAGAAAAGGCGCACCGCCGTGGAACGCGCCCTTGGCATGACAAACAGACAGTGCGCCGTGTCTCTGCTGAGCGGGATCGTGCTGCTGACGGCCGTCTGCGGAACCGCCGGCGCGGCTGTCGGGATGCAGATGGACCGTGCGGTGCAGAAGGCAGCCGTCAGCGGGGAAGAGGAGTTCAGTACGGCTTATACCAAGGGAATCTTGGAGGAAGAGGGGCGCGCAGGGGAAGGAACGTCTTCGGCGGTGGATGAGGGAGGAAGAATGTCCCTGGCAGGCGATGAGGATGAGGAAAGAAGAATTTCTACGGTGGGCGAGGATATCGCGAAAAAAGAGAATCTGTCGGACAAGGCGGATGGAAGCGGTATGGAAAAAGAGAACCCGTCGGATGGAAGCAGTACAGAAAAAGAGATCCGGCAGAATCAAAGCGGTACGGAACATGATCTTCTGCAGACTGACAACAGTGAAAATAAGTGGATAACAGCCTTCCTGATCGCTGTCTACGAAACGGGGCTGGTATGGCTCCTGGCACTCTTCTGCATAAACAGGAATCTCCGCGCGGCGCCGATCCTGGTTCTGTCGGCGAAAGAGGAGGAATAGCTTTTACAGTAAAATATGGCGAAGGTTCATCTCTTCGCCGTACTCAGATATTCCTTCATCTGCAGATATTCTTCTATCCCAAATGTGATCTTCCCCTTGGCCAGAGAAAAATACCCATCCTTATGCATGGAGCGGATAGTCCGATCCAGCGTCTTGATATTCATGCCCAGCTCTTCCCCAAGTCGTTCGCGGGTCTTCTGGAGCGTGACCGGACGGGGATTTTTCTGCATTTCCGGGGAGTCCTGCGGAAATACCTGCTCATAAAGCCGCACAAGATAATCCGCCACAAGGAACATGGGCGGATAGTAAAGCTTTAAACCGTTATTGTAGGAGGAACGGTACAGCTTGAATGCAGTGCGTTCCGCCATTTTTCGAAGGATGTGCGTATCGGAATCAATCCACCTTTCCGCATCCTTCCGCGGGATATAGACCACGGTATTGGCGGTCAGGGCTTCGATGGTGACGGAAGCCTCCGGCTTGTTGGCCAGCAATGCGACCTCCCCGATAAAATCAATGGCTTTGTTGGTCTCGATCATATAGATCTTGCCGTTTTCAAATTCGTTGATCACCCGGTTCTCACCCTTGGCGACAATCCCCAGGTATGGGAGCACACTGTCCTTCTGATGGATCAGTCCGCCCGGTGGATGTACCTTGACACGGGCAAGCAGCCGGAGTTCATCAGGCATGTTTTTTGTATAGTCTGTTAACTCCGGCACTTCTTTCTCCAGTTCACTCAACGTCATGAAATGGTACCTCCCGCGTATGCCCTTCCGAGCATGTTTTATGTTCAGAAAGAACCAGGAAAATCATATAAAGATTCAGAACTGCAGCAGCCCCATGGTCTGCTGTCCCTTCTGTGCCATGTTCCGCTTCTGCAGCATCATGGAAACGCTCTGCAGTGTCTGCTGATGCTGCAGCTGCATCAATGCCTTCGCAACATCGGTATCTCCCATGCGGCTTTTGGCTGCCGTCAGGTTTTCAGATGCATATCCGTTATAATCAATCGCATATTCCAGCTTATTGTACTGAGCTCCCAGGGTGCTGCGGTCTCCGGTCACCTTTTCCAGAGCCCGGTCAATATCCTGGATATTGAAATTCTTCGTGACATCAAAATCCTTGAGACCGAGAGCGTCCAGTGTGGAATTGATGGAATTGTTGACATTGATGGAGCTGCCGTCCGCATCTCCGACCAGCTCAATGCCGTTCTTCTGGCTGCCGTCCAGCAGGCTGTGTCCGTTAAAGTTGGTCTGCCGCGCAACCAGGTTGATCTGATCCTTTAACTGATCGACCTCTCTCTGGATATCCGCGCGGTTCGCGTCATTCAAAATACCGCTGGAAGCACGAACTGCCAGCTCACGCATCCTCTGCAGGGAGCTGGTGATACTGCCCAGGGCGGAATCAGAGGTCTTTAACAGACTGAGCCCGTCGCTGAGATTCTTAGTTCCGGTGTTGATACCAGTGATCTGCGCATTCTCCTTCTCGGTGATGGCCAGCTCGGCAGCGCCGTCAGCCGCGGACATCAGCCGGTTTCCGCTTGCGATATGCCCATATAAATATGGGGATGTAGTACTAATTCCAGAAATTGCGCTCATATTGGATTCCTCCTTATTTAAAATGATAATATTCTGATAAGACCTGCGGTCAAGCAGGACTTGTAATCGTTAAGATCCACAACGTTTAGTGACTCCTATATATCATATCGTTCAAACTTAAAAAATGTTTACTGTTTTTTTCAAAAAATTTCCAAAAACTCCTCATTTGTCCTGTTTTTAAAAATTAAAATTCGATAGAATCATTTTAACAACAAAAAACGTACATTTAATTACAAACCTGGCTCACGCAGCCGTGCAGGAAAAAGAGAGATCTGGAGCACGGAGGGGAGCCGGTTACGGGAACGGGAGGTAATCAAAGATGAAGAAACAAAAGGAGAGCTTTGCCTACGAATCATTGGGACAGAGGATCAGGGTGGAATGGAAGGTGTATCTGCTGGCGTTTGTATTTATACTGATCGCGGACAGTATCGGGCAGATCCAGATTCCGGTGGGAAAAGGAATGTTTATTCTATTTCCGATATTTTACGCCATTATCTTAGGCGTGCTCAGCGGGCCGGAGGTGCTCAAGATCGTAAAAAATGAGCAGGTCAAGGCAGCGTCAAAGCTGGTGGTAGTCGGGATCGCGCCGTTTATCGCAAAGCTGGGGATCACAGCCGGGGCAAATATCGAGACAATCCTGAGCGCGGGCCCGGCGGTACTGCTCCATGGCTTTGGAAATTTATTTGCCATCATACTGGCGCTGCCGGTAGCGATCCTGCTGGGGATGAAGCGGGAAGCGGTAGGAGCCTGCTTTTCCATCAACCGCGAGTACCATATGGCATTGATCAACAACATTTACGGGTCGGATTCGGCGGAGGCGAGAGGAAGCCTTTCTATTTATATCGTAGGTGGGATGATCGGAACCATTTACTTCGGGATACTGGCTTCCGCAGTGGCAATGACAGGATTGTTTCATCCGGAAGCCCTGGGGCTGGCATCAGGCGTGGGCGCAGGGATTATGATGGCAAGCTCCAGTGCGTCACTTTGCGCCATGTATCCGGAATCGGCGGAGACCATCAAGACACTGGCAAGCGTGGGAGAGACCATGGCGGGGATCACCGGGATCTACATCAACATGTTTCTGGCAATCCCGCTCTGTGACCGGCTGTACTGTATATTGGAGCCGAAACTGGGAAGGTTTATAAAAGCAAAAGAAACAAAATAGTGACAAAAGAAAAATCAGAATCACAATATTTCCAGCTGTGCGGTTGTTGATCCGACAGGTGGCAATATTTAACTTGCGGTATAAGGACGATATGAAGGAGGATTTAGAATGAGATACATAGAATGGTTATTTTTACTGGTGATCGGCGCGTGTGGAACGGGCCTGGCAAATTTTATCGGACATGATGTGGGGGTCCTGGAGTCCCTTCCGGGACTGGTGGTCCTCGTGGCGATCTCTATGCTGGCAGTTGTCTGCATCAAGCTGATCCCTTTGAAGCTTCCCATCGTGGCGTACTGCGCGATCATCGGCCTGCTCCTCGCCTGCCCGCTGTCCCCGATTCGGACCTTCGTGATCGACGCGGCGGCAAAGATCAACTTTACGGCGCCGTTTACCATGGTCGGGGCATACGCAGGCCTGGCCATCGGCGACCAGCTGAAAGCATTTATCAAGCAGGGACCGAAGATATTGGTTGTGGGTCTGCTGGTCATGACCGGAACATTCCTGGGGTCCTGCATGTGGGATTCCCTGATCTTAAAATTAACAGGGGCGATCTGAGGTCTGCTGTCCGAAGTCAGGCAGGAACATACGGATACGGAGTGTGCGGGCGTGCCCGCAAAAGGCGGAATAAATATTTGGAAGAAGGAGATCACGGACATGGAAAAATGTAATTTACTGATAAAGAATGCAGTTGTTATGACGGACTATGAAACGGTAAAAAGTGGGATGGACATTGCAGTGTCGGGCGGCAGGATCGGGGCAGTAACAGAAACCGGTACCAGGGAATTTCACGCGGACAAAACCATTTCCGGGGAAGGCAAGCTGTTCATGCCGGGGCTGATCGACAGCCATATGCATACCGGCCAGCAGCTCTTAAAAGGGCTTGTGCTGGACGCGAAGCCGATCATCTGGACCCGGGTCATGCTTCCCTTTGAGAGCACACTGACCCCGGAGAAAATGAGGCTGTCCGCCCAGGTGGCTGCTCTGGAAATGATGAAATCCGGCACCACAGCATTTATAGACGCAGGCAGCTACCATATGGACGCGGCGGCGGCAGTTTATGAGGAAAGCGGCTTGAGAGGCTGCATTTCCTATTCTACGATGGACGAGGAAGGGCTTCCGGAAAGTATTGCCATGAACGCGGGGCAGGCGGTGCGGGAAACGGACCGCTTATATGAGAATTGGAACGGAAGGGGCAATTTGAAGGTGTATTATTCCCTGCGTGCCTTAAATTCATGTTCCCATGAGCTGACTGAGCTGGCGGCAGGCCATGCCCGGGAGCGGGGAGCCATGCTGCAGGCGCACATGAACGAGTACCAGGGAGAGGTAGACGGGATCATAGCCAGGGAAGGCATGCGGCCTTATGAATATCTGGAAAAAATGGGCGTGCTTTCGGACCGGTTTTTGGGAGCGCACAGCCTGATTTTATCTGAGGAAGAAAAAGAGATTATCCGGGAGCGGGGCGCGAAGGTCTGTCATTGCCCGTTCAGCAACTGCGGAAAGGCCGTGCCGGATACGCCGGACCTAGTGGAGCGGGGGATCATTCCGGGCTTCGGAACGGACGGAGCGGCACATGGCGGGCTAAGCCTGTGGAACGAGACGCGCATTTTCCGTTCCCTGATGAACATTTACCACGGTGTTCCCAACCGCAATCCCAAGGTCATGCCGGCGGAGCTGCTGTTCCGGATGCTTTTCGAAGGCGGCGCGGCGGCGATCGACGAGACCGGGCAGTGCGGAAGGATCGCAGAAGGCTGCAAAGCGGATCTTGTCAGCATTTATCTGGATGCCGGAAGACTGATCCCCAGCGGAAACCTGCTGCATACCATGTTCGAGTGCGCGGAGTCCGGCGATGTGCGGGATATGATCGTGGGCGGGAAGATCCTGATGGAAGACCGGGAGGTCCGGACGTTGGACGAAGAACGGATTCTGTTCGAGGTGAAGGCGTATATGGAGCGGATGTAGGAAGGAAATTTTATTATGATAATCTGTTTGTTGACTGCGGCGGCCAATCTGGCGGTCGGCGCCCTGGTGGGGCTGTGCGGCGTGGCGGGGTTTCTGCTCCCCATGTTCTACACGGCCAGCCTGGGAATGAATGTTTCCGAAGGGCTGGCGCTCAGCTTCGCCGCATTTATCGTGTCGGGGGCGCTGGGCTCCTGGAATTATAAAAAAGCAGGAAACCTGGATCTGGCTTTCGGGCTGCGGCTGAGCGCAGGGAGCCTTGCGGGAGCGGTCCTGGGAGTCAAGCTGAACCTGATCATTCCCGAAGAGCAGGTGAAAATGCTGCTGTATCTGGTGGTGTTGCTGTCCGGGATATCCATTTTACTGCGGAAGGATAAGGGAAAAGAAAATGAATCCGGGGCGGAAAGATTTTCCATTGAAAAAAATCTGCCTGTGACTCTTTTGCTGGGCTTTTTGACCGGCGCGGTCTGCTCCATGTCCGGTGCGGGAGGCCCGGTGCTGGTCATGCCGCTGCTGGTGGTGTTCGGCATTTCCATCCGGACAGCGGTGGGTGTGGCGCTGTTCAACTCCATTTTCATCGGGCTCCCGGCTGTGGCGGGGTATCTGGCGCAGTGCGACCTGATGCGGCTCCTGCCTATACTGCTGACGGCTTTGGCGGCCCATGCGGTGGGAGTTTATTATGGAAGTAAAAATGCGGGACGGATCAATCAGGGGATACTGAAAAAGGGAGTGGCGGTGTTCTCGATCGTGATCGCGGGGTGTAAGCTGAGCGGGATTCTGTAGGAAAAAAGGATGGGATTTTGAAATCAGGACGTGTATGCTTTCAAACAGGGGGCTGCCGGAAAATGACTGTATACCTAACAATATATGTTTTTGATTCCTGTGCTTTACAACAATATATTGCGGATAAACAGTATTCTCCGACGGTCCCTCCGCAGGTATGAGTTTCGTTCACGAAGCTATTCTTTTATTCTATCAAGCTCACTCAGATTCACACCTAAACTGGAAAGAGTTACCTTCAATTCAATGTATCTGTCATGCATAGAATTGTACGTATCAGGATCCTTATCTTTCACCGATATCATCCATTTTTGTAATCTTGAAAACTCACTGACAGAGTCTTTAATTATATCTGCTGCAGACGGCATGTTCTCACCTCTCTTTTTGAATAGATTTCACAAAAAACATTTACAGGATACCTTCATTATATCAATAAGAAATTTAGGAGTAAAGTCTTTATAAAAATTTAAATATTCATATATGATTTACCAGTCAAAAGTACCATTTATCATCTAAATATGTTACAATAAGAGAAATTACTTATCATATTAGGAGGCTCCCATGTTTCGAGAAAGCCAGGATGTTCAGATCACGCTTGATGACCGTATGCTTTATGCGAATGATCAGACCCGGAAAGCGGTCGACTTATCAAGAGCTAAGCTTGTCGGAGATATCATTTATCCAAATGTAGACGAAAACAGGTTTTCCGGATTATTCAGCGAAGTAGGATCCGTCCTAACATCCTTGTACGGCAATATGTAGCCGCGCTCGTCCTGAAACGTATGTACCGTATGACGGATGAAGTCCTGATCGAATTTCTCCGCTGCGGCGCGCTGAATTTCCAGTACGCCCTCCATACCACGCAGGAAGAAAAATAACCCTTATCTGAAAGTTCCCTGCGCTGTTTCCGAAGGAGGCTTGAAGCATATAATGAAACACACCACTGCGACCTGATCAAAGAGGAGTTTGAACGGATCTCCAAACAGATGGCAGTAGAGATGGGCATCCTCCATACCGCAAATGTGATCCTCCTCCGGTATCTGTTAAAAAAAGGGTTTGAAAACATGATTCCGAAAGAACTGTCCCACTATTTTGAAGAGGGGGACCACAATCAGGTTCTGTATTACCGTGTTTCCCAGGACAAGAAGGCAGGTGTGCAGGATACCCGCGTTGCGGAAACCATCCGTGAGATGCTGCTGCTCCAGGAGGCGTTGGGAAGGAACTTCACCCCTTCGTTTCTCAGCGGACTGCCGGAATATCAAATCTTCCAGAGGGTACTTGAGGAACAGACGCGGCTGGATGACGCAGGGAACCGTGTGCCAAAAGACAAAAAGGAGATCCCAGCAGACAGTGTCCAGAACCCATTTGACGCAACCATGACATACCGCTATAAACGCAGGCAGCACCATGGGCATGTGCTGAATGTAGCGGAAGTGATAGACGGAAAAGGAAACGGAATCGTTGTCCATGCATCTGTGGGGGCAAATACCCAGTCTGACAGCCGCATGGCGGAAGAGTATATGGAACAGCTGCCGGAAGATGGTGAAAAAAACTATCCACAGACACAAAAAAATTGGGCGGAATGCCGACAGTCAAAAACACCAGGATTCCTGTCAGCTTAATTGTTGCCTGCTTAAAAGATGAAATGACTTTTCAGGAAATCTGCGAGGAATATAAAATTGCTCCGGAAGATGTAGAAAAGGTTATGGAAGCTATCGGTAATTTTTTAAAAAGTAAAGGTGACAGCATAAAAAATACTTATTATGCTGTCAAGAAAAAAGGAGACTCTTACGAAATAATACGTCGCTTTCCAAAGCTCTGATGATAAAATGAAACAGGAGGACACCCCCATGATTTCTTTTGAAAACGACTACAACACAGGCGCCCACCCCCGTATCCTGGCGCGCCTTATGGAGACCAACCTGGAGCCCCTCACCGGCTACGGCGCGGATCACTACTGCGAAAGCGCGAAGAACAAGATCCGCGAAGCCTGCGGATGCCCGGACGCAGACGTGGAATTTCTGGTCGGAGGCACCCAGACCAATGCCGCGGTCATTTCCACCATGCTGAAGGATTACGAAGGCGTGATCGCGGCGGCGACAGGCCATGTGAATGTCCATGAGGCCGGGGCCATCGAATATACCGGACACAAGGTTCTGGCGCTGCCCCACAGGGACGGAAAGCTTTCCGCGGAAACCTTATGCTCCTACATAGCCGGCTTCTACGCCGATGAAACCTATGAACACATGGTATTTCCGGGCATGGTCTACATTTCCCATCCAACGGAATACGGTACGCTATACACGAAAGCAGAGCTGGAAGCCCTTGCGGAGGTCTGCCGTTCTTACCATATCCCGCTGTTTCTGGACGGGGCCCGTCTCGGCTACGGCCTGATGAGCCGCCATACAGATGTGACGCTGCAGGACATCGCCCGGCTTTGCGACGTATTTTACATCGGAGGGACGAAGGTCGGCGCGTTATGCGGGGAGGCGGTGGTATTTACGAAGCAGAACCGCCCGCCTCATTTTATCAATTCCATCAAAAAGAGAGGGGCGCTGCTGGCAAAGGGCAGGCTACTGGGAATCCAGTTCGATACCCTTTTTACAGACAGCCTGTACTTTGAGATTAGCCATCACGCCATTGAGATGGCGGAGGAATTGAAGAAGATTCTGGAAGGCAGGCAGATCGAGTTCTACTTGAAATCTCCTACCAACCAGCAGTTTGTGATCCTGGAAAATGACCGGATCGAAAAGCTGAAAAAAGAGGTGATGTTCAGCTTTTGGGAGAAATACGATGAGACCCATACCGTGATTCGTTTTGTGACAAGCTGGGCCACCACCAGGGAAGATCTGGAGGCGCTGGACCGGGCATTAGAGCGTGTTTATACTGCGCGCCAGATAAATCTGCCGCACAGTATAACATGATGCACACAGCCGCATGAGGAATTATGCCGCTTCGCGGCTGCGGCTGACGCGATACTCACGGGAACTCTTGAGCCGTTAACCGCCGCAGGCGCAGGGGTGCCGGGAAATGCGGGCTGTTCACATACCGCCGTTTCCTGACACCCCTTTTTCTTATGTTTCCCCATTCTACACCAGCGAATGCTCCAGATAATGATCGATCAAAAACGAGTACTGCAGCAAAAATCTGGTATCCGGATTTTCAAAGTTCAGCCCGGTCAGGTCCTCAATCTTCTGCCTCCGGTAATTCATTGTGTTCCGATGCAGAAACAACTGCTCTGACGCGATATTCTGATTGAACCCGCACATCGTATAGGCTCTCAGCGTATCATAAAGCCGGGTCCCCTTCTGCTGGTCGTATTCCCGCAGCACCGCCAGCGCAGGATGGCAGAACTGGGGCAGGCGCTGTTCCTTGGAGAGCCTCTCCATCATATCATAAAACGCCAGATCCTTGTAATAATGGATATACCCCTTCACATCCATCTGCTGGGACAGGCTGCAGGCCTTCGCCGCCTGGAGATAATATTCCCGCAGCCTGGCCGGATTGGTGAACGGGTTGCTGATTCCGGCCAGAAGCCGCTCCCGGCCGCAGGCCTCCTGAAAGCGGGACAGCTCCTCGGTCAGCGTCAGGGCGGTATCCTGGGGAAGGATCACCACCGCGTTGTGGTGGTAGAGGACATACAGGCTGGTCGGGAAAATGCGGGTGAGCATGGGCAGCAGTGTGGATTTTAGATAGGTTTTCCCATGATAATACAGGGGCCGCACGACCATCACGCACATATGGTCCGGAAAATGGATCCCGCTGGTATGGATCCGCGCGCCGGCCTGCTCTGCGGGGATGCCGTCCAGGATATCGGTGAGAGTATTGTCCTGGAGCCGGGAACGCAGTGTCAGGCTGTCCTGGCTGCGCAGGGCGGAATCCGCCACGATCCGGCCGATCAGCGGCAGGAATTTCCGGTATTGGGAGGCAAAATTCGGGGACTCCTGTATCATGAAGACATAGCCGAACAGAGCATTGTCCACGATGATGCGGCTCAGCAGGTAGTAAAGGTCCTCATCCTCACAGCGGTGTATCTGCGGGCCCTGCTGATTGGAAAAGCCGCTGCTGCGCCGGATATCCCGGATATGCTCGATAAAGTCCGGAGGACAGAAGCCCTGCTCCACACTTTCCAGCCACAGGCTGTTCTGTAGGCGGACCGGGACAGAATTTGCCAAAAGCTTTCCGCTCATGTCGATGATCACAAGGGTGCTTTCCGCTTTTTCCGCGATGTCGCTGAGCACATTGGAAATATTCTGGCCGCTCAAAAGGGCCTGCAGCAGCGAAATATAAAGAGCCTGCGCCTGACAGGATTCCACGAGGATATCCCGGATGCACTGCAGGATCGCACCAGGTTCGCCAGTTTCAATTTGTGCCCAGTTCACAAAGGCATTTTCACACACAGAAGGCTTCCTGCCTCCCGTCCAGACCAGATTCAGCCCGTTTTCCGAAAGCCCGGAAAATGCGGCCTCGTCACAGGTATCCGTATCGGCAAAATAAAGGACATTCTGCACCGGGGCTTTTGGCTCCGGGTGCGGACCGGGCAGCTCCTGCACATGAAAGATATCTGCGTTTTCTGCGATATGGGAATCCGGCACAGGATAATCTTCCGACAGCCGGCTCAAAAATTCTGAAAAATTCATAGCATTTCCTCCGATATCTGTGTGATTCATTACAATAACAGCATCAAAAATCAGTCTGTACAGATTTATCTCCGCGGGCTGATTTTCTTGTTTAAAAGATTACAAGTTTGTGCTTTATTACTAATATACCACATAAATGCAACTCTGATATATGCATCATGAACAAAAATCACGATCTTTTTCATTCCTCTCACACATGTTAAACCAAAGCCGCCTGTATTATCATTTACTGTAAACGAAGCGTTTCGGATGCAGGAACGCACGGGCGAAGAAAGGAGAAAAAATGTTATGAGTTATCCAAAATTATTTGAAAAGGGCAGGATCGGCCATCTGGAATTGAAGAACCGGCTGGTGATGCCTGCCATGGGAACTGGATTTGCCAGCTCCACGGGGGAGGCTTCGGACGAGATTATCCGTTATTATGCAGACCGGGCAAGGGGAGGCGCCGGGCTGATCATCACGGAGATCACCAGGATTGATGAGGAAACCGGGATCGGGACGAGCAATCAGCTTTGTGCCACAGACAGCAAGCATATTCCGCGGCTGGTGCGCCTTGCGGAAGCGGTTCATGCCTATGATTCCAAGATTTTTTTACAGCTCCATCATCCGGGAAATGAGACTCCGGGCCGTCTGCTGAAGGGGAAGCAGATCGTATCGGCGTCGGAGGTGGTCTGCGCGACCATCGGTGAGAAACCCCGTGCCCTGACCACGGAAGAGGTGGGGGCCATGGCGCAGAAGTTTGTAAAGGGCGCGTACATCGCAATGGCGGCAGGTATTGACGGGGTGGAGATCCATGCGGCCCACGGATACCTGGTGAACCAGTTCTTATCACCTCACACCAATAAGCGCACCGACAAATACGGTGGGGATTTCTTCAACCGCATGCGGTTCATCACGGAGATCATCAAAGGGATCCAGTTTACCTGCGGACCCAGATTTCCGATCTCTGTCCGGATGGACGGCAATGAGTTTATCCCGGACGGACTGACCGAGGAGGAGTGCATCCACATTGCCAGGTATCTGGAAAGCCTGGGGATCACCTGTCTGAATATCAGCTGCGGAACCTACGAATCCGGCGCTACGGTCATTGAACCGGCCTGCTACGCAGAAGGCTGGAAGAAGCATTTGGCAAAAAATATCAAGGCAAATGTAAAGATCCCGGTGATCGCGGTCAATACCGTGAAGCATCCGGCATTTGCGGAATCCCTGCTGGAAGAAGGAGTATCCGACTTTGTAGGGATCGGCCGGGGCTTCCTGGCAGACCCGGAATGGGGCAAAAAGGCGAAGGAAGGAAAAGACGATTCCATCAGGAAATGTATTGGCTGTATGGAATGCTTCCGTATCGCGAATATGGGCCGTCCCATTGAGTGTACCGTGAATCCCATCCTGGGCCGGGAGCTGCATTTTGGCGACGGGCAGCTTAAGAAAAACGGAGCGGGCCGTACGGTGGCGGTCGCAGGCGGCGGACCGGCAGGGATGCAGGCAGCGGCAGTATTGGCAAAACGCGGATTTAAGCCGGTCCTGTTTGAAAAGAGCGGAGTCCTCGGCGGCAGCCTGAACCTGGCGGACAAACCGCCCCATAAGAAATTGATCACCGAATTGATCAAAGCCCAGGAGGAAGAGCTGAAGGAGCTGAATGTAGAAATCCGTCTGAATACTGAAGCTACCGTGGAAGCCTGCAGGGAGATCGGTGCGGTAGGCGTATTCGCTGCAGTGGGCGGCAATCCCATTGTGCCGCAGCTTCCGGGCGTTGAAAAGGCAGTTGGCGCAGAGGACGTGCTGACCGGCAGGGTCACTCTTTCCGGCAAAAAGGTTGCTGTCATCGGCGGCGGGGTGACCGGGCTTGAGACGGCAGAGTTCTTGAGCGGGGACAATGAGGTGACCGTGGTGGAAATGTTAAATGCCGTGGGAACGACGCTTTATCCCAGCGTTTCCAAATTAATGCTGAAACGGATCGCGGACAACGGCGGAAAAATCATGACTGGCCATGCGTTGAAAGCGATCGGGGACGGAGAGATCAAGCTGAGTATATCCGCGACTGCATTTGACACCAGCATGAAGGCTGATGCGGTGGTGCTGGCTCTCGGAGTCAGGCCGAACCGGGCTCTGGCGGCTGAGTTTGAGAAGGAATTTGAGCATGTGATCCTGATCGGGGACGCCTCTGCCGGCGGAACCATCCGGGACGCGATGCATGCGGCGTATGATAAGGCATTTGTATTTCTGGATTGATCGAAAGTGAAAGATATGGTTTGAGAAAATATAACGGTTCAGAATAGAAGGCTAAGTCTCTGTGTGCCGTTCTGAGCCGGTGTGAAAAAATCATGGAATTTGGTTACATATAAAAGGAGAATGGAAGGATGAAAGATTTTAAAGATAAGGTTCTGGTTGTGACCGGCGGAAGCAGCGGCATTGGAAAAGCCATTGCCCGGGAGGGCGCGCTCCGTGGTATGAAAATTGTGATCAACGGGATCACGAAGGAACATGTGGAAGCGGCGGAGGCCGAATTAAAAGCGATGGGTGCCGAGGTGGTAAGCCAGCTTGCCGACATCTCCAGACTGGAAAATGTACAGGCATTGTTTGACCTGGCCATGGAAAAATTCGGGCGTGTGGATATGTTGGTGAACAATGCGGGCGTTGCGGTATCCGGACCAATCTGGGAGATACCTGTACAGGATATCCACTGGATCACGGAAGTAAATCTGATGAGCCACCTTTACGGCATGCATATCTTTATCCCGCAGATGATCCGGCAGGGGACGGAGGCTGTGATCGTGAATACGGCTTCCACCGCAGGCCTGATGACCTCCGGAAACGCGATCATGTACCATACCACCAAGCATGCGGACCTGGCGGCAAGCGAGAGCTGCTATCTGGCCTTGAAGCAGAGGGGATTGGAGCGGATCCAGGTGCACTGCCTGGTTCCGGCGTTCGTGCAGACCCTGATCCACAAGTCGGACGACCGCCGTCCGGAGCGCTATGCCATCAATGACGATCCCTATTACCAGGGGCAGGAGTTCAAGTCCGGATATATCCGCAGCGAGCGCCAGGTGGTTTCCAGCATGCCCATTGACTATGTGGGTAAATGCGTATTTACCGCGGTGGAGGATCAGAAGTTCTATATCTATACCCATCCGGAGTCCCAGGTGGTAGCCGGGGCACGGGTGCAGAATATGGTAAACGGGCTGAATCCGCAGTGAACGGAATGACAGGCGGATCAGACCGCAGTGAACGGAATAACAGGCGGTTCGGACCGCAGTGAACGGAACGACAGGCGGATCAGACCGCAGTGAACGGAATAACAAGCGGTTCGGATCCGCCTTCAATGGAATGGTAAATGGGCCGAAAAAGGAGGTTAGTACGATGATCAAGGATTATAAAGATAAAAAAGTGGTAGTGACCGGTGCCGCAAACGGGATCGGACGGGAGCTGGCGCTGGGCTGCGCAAAGCGGGGCGCAGATGTGCTGGCGGTGGATATCCACGGGGATGAGGCGGATGCCGTGGCTGCGGAGATCAAAGCGCTTGGCCGTGAGGGGATCGCGCTGCAGGCGGATGTCTCCCTTCCAGAGGAATGCCAGAAAATATTTGACCGCGCGATGGAGGCTTTCGGCCGCTGCGATATGCTGATCAATAATGCGGGAGTCAGTACAGGCGCCGACGTGTGGGATATCAAGGAGGACGATATCAAGTGGGTGACCGAGGTAAATGTGTATTCCCACTGGTATATGATGAAACGCTTTGTGCCTCAGATGAGAAAACAGGGAACCCACTGCCAGATCTTAAATGTATGCTCCATTGCAGGGCTGATCACACTGGGCTCCGCGCCGGCGTATTTCAGCACCAAGCACGCGGCGGTGGCGCTGTCGGAGGTGGTTTACAAATCTCTGAGGGCAGCAGGTGATGATATCGACGTGTCCGTATTCTGTCCGGGATTCGTGCAGACGGAAATGCACCTGACAGATCGGCATCGTCCCAAACGTTACGCCATCGACCCGGAAGACCCATACTACAATTCCGAGGCTTACCGGAAATTCATTGCCTACAACAAACAGATCCTGGATAACGGGGCGCCGCTGATCCCGACGATTGAAAAGGTATTCGAAGAGCTTGAAAATGATCAGTTCTTTATCCTGACCCATGATCAGTATGATCGTTTGCTGCGTGAACAGGGTGTATACCAGGCCGATATGGTGCGGCCCATTGACCCGTCGCTTTTGAAATGAAAGGAAAGAGAGTTATGGAAGAGACTCAGAAAAAATTTCCACCTGTACGGTTGGATGCTCTAAAGAGCCTCCAACCTACTCATCCATTCGCAAAAACCGTGCTGACGCACTCTTACGTCTGCTAACGCAGCCGTTTTTTGCTCATTCAAGAGTAGGTTGCTAATCCATAATCTCAGTTTTATTGCAATGAATTGCATAAAACTGAGATTATGGATTGCAACCGTACAGGTGGAAAAATTTTTGCTGTATTTTCGGCTTTCCCTGCTTGTGTGGATCCTGATCGCAAATGCATTTCTCCATTTGATCCATTTTGAATACAGCTGGCTGATCTTCATCAGCAATATCATGCTGTTTACCATGGAGGGGGATGTAAAAGACCGCTTTATTTCCGTGGAGGTGGGCGGCTTTGTAGGGCTGGTTCTGACGGTGCTCACGCTGCTGGCTGTCACGGCTTTGACCCCGGTCCTGGGGGATCTGCTTGGTTTCTTGATCCCGCTGGCAGCAGTATTGTTCGTACTGATCGTGATCCACCCGTATGCGCCGAAGATCCTGAACAACGTGGGATTCGCGTATCTCACCTGCGCCTGCATCGATACGGAAGCATTTGCATCGCATATCGGGCTGTTCCTCGGCACGTTTGTGGCCGGAAGCCTGATCTTCAACGGAGGATGTCTGCTGATCATGAGTATGGTGAAGAAAGTGGTATTTCAGAAATAGATTAGAAATAACCTGGAAAGTTTTCCACCTGTATGGTTGCAATTTTTTAACAGCTTTTTTCTGCTATAGTTTTGTGGCAGGAGAAGGCTGTTGCTTTAGGCGCAGTCACCTCCTGCCTGCGCACCGCGCATTCGTTCGAGCGCAGATTGGTGGACAGCATTCTATATTGCTTTAACGGTATTTTACCTTCCAATACGAACAGTAACGTAGCACAGTTACAGTTCACTCCTCAGCCAATCACCGAACTGATTGGCCGAGAGGAATTAAAGGGCACGTCCAGTCGGGGTGTGACCTGTCACAGTGAGAATGCGCAGGAACGGTTTTTCTGTATTTTGGGGATTGTACATCTTCCTGGGCTGTGTTATACTCTACAGGAAGAATTCGAAAAGATATTCATCTTTTTTATTCTTGCCGGCGTATCACCGGATTACTCAACAACATGTTTTAGGCGGGCTTTATGGCTGCAATCTTGTTATAAAAAATGCATAGATGTCATTTTCTGATGGAATTTTGCTTTCTTGAACGGATATTTCATGTTATGATTATCTTATTCTAATGGAAATGAAACATAGTAAACCTGATCCTATCTTGTTGTTACAGGCTGTATCCTGATCATGTGTATATTGTTTATTATGCTTTATACATGGGACATATCCGGCTCGGATAAGGCCGAAAAGTGTTCATGGCAAAAGATTCTTCCGGATTCTGACAGAATGCATTTCGCTGATATGCAGACAGCCGAAAAGCTTTGCGGAAGAGAGGAGAATCTGAATGAATGAAACAATGAAAACAACGCAAACAAAGAAGACAATCCCAACAACGAACAATGACTTTATCATGCGTCCGACGGTAGATGTATGCTTCGCCAGCCTGATGGAAAACACAAAGGTGAGAAAGGGGTTCTGCGCGGCTATCCTGCGGGTTTCCCCCGACAAGATCAAAGATACGGAGCTGCTGCCGACCCATCTGCACCGGGACTACGCAGATGATAAGCTCGGGATTCTGGATGTGCGGGTTCGGCTGCTGGACGGTCTGCAGATCAACATGGAAATGCAGGTGAAGTATTTTGAATTTTGGGATGAGCGGGCGCTTTTCTACCTTTGTAAAATGTTTGCGGAACAGCTCAGGACTGGAGATTCCTATGAAAAATTGAAGAAATGTATCCATGTCAGTATCCTGGACTTTATTCATTTTCCGGAAGATACGGACTGCTATCGGACGATTGAGCTTCTGAACAGAAAGACGAATGCGCTTTACAGTGACAAGCTGGAATTACAGATCCTGGAGCTGAAAAAGCTGCCGAAGGAGATAAAGACAGGAGAAGACATCGTCAATTGGATGCGTTTTTTGAAATGAAAGAGCAAGGAGGATTTTGAACGTATGGCAAACACGAGCGAATATCTGGGAGAGGCGTACGAGGCGCTGCAGAAGTTAAGTGCGGACGAGATCAAACGCCTGGAATATGAAGAGCGGGAAAAGGCACTGAAAGACTATAATACATTTGTCATCGGTGCGCAGAGACGGGCAGAGGAACGCGGAAGAAAGATCGGTGAAAAACGTGGTGAAAAACGTGGTGAAAAACGTGGTGAGAAACGTGGCGAGAAACGTGGAGAGAAACGTGGTGAGAAACGTGGTGAGAAACGCGGTAAAGAAACTGGAAGAAAGGAAGGAATCGCTTTGGCAAAGAGTGTGTTCAGACTGCATGCTCAGGGAAAGCCGGAGAAGGAAATTGCGGTGAAATGCGGTATCACGGAAGAGGAGGTACGGGAGATTCTGGAATAGCATCGTTTTGCTGCAATTCCCAAGATGTCCCACCTATCTTATTCCAAAAGAAATGGAAAAGGACATCCGGGGAGGAATTGAACAATCCTGCTATAGCATCATGCAATCCCGCAGTTCTGCCTCTATCTCTGCAAACTGTGTCTGACTGACACGGATTTTTCCGTGGACGAGGGAAATGTACCCTTCATCGCACAGCTGCGCCGCCACCCGGTTGACGGTCCGGACGGAGCAGCCCATCCGCGCCGCGATCGTACCGCGGGTATCCCGGATCTTATACTCAAAGGGCGTTCCGCTTTGCATTGCCCCGCGGGGCGGACAGTCTTTGCCCGACGCGCCGCGGTCTTCCGGCATATGGGCAAGGGAACATTCATGATATAAAAGCTGCAGCAGCCGGGTCCTGTTGTCGAGAAAAAAGTTCTTTCGGTCGGAACGGGTCTGCGCCATCCATTGCGTGACCAGCATCTGAATGCGGATAAAAAGGGCGTGGGCATCCTCTTTGATCCATGCCAGATAAGCCTTGGCGGGAATCATAACGCATAAGGAGCGCTCCAATGTGGTAAGGGTAATGAACCTGGCTGAAGCCTGGGAAAATAATTCAAAATCCCCGATGATCTCAATAGCGGAAATTTCCGCAAACCGGAACTCTGTATCGGAAGCCTGTTCCTCAATACCCTGGAGCCGCCCATTCAACAAGATATAAATGTGGGAGCAGGAGTCGTCTGTACTCATCAGCGTCACATTTGCAGGATAAGATTTCAGCATCAGATTGGAAAGAAAGGAATCCGGACAATGCAGAAAAAAATCCTGCAGAAAAGCGAGCTGCTCCTGATTTAGTTTTTTTGTAAAGCTGTCGGAAAGCTTCATAACCCAATCCCTCCTGACCCGGACAAGCCGGAACCAAACTTTTGCCAAAATGCGCAAGACTTCGTTGTTAATTGCCTGATTGAAACGACTGCAATCAGTGTATGATAATATGAATAAAATAGCAAGAGAGATTTGAGAGTATATATAAAACCGTTCCTGTTGGGTTTCTGCTCACACCCTGACCGGGCGCTCACAGTAACGGCATCCAGCCCACTTATCCATTCGCAAAAACCGTGCTGACGCAGGCGCGGATTATATTAAGACTTCCACCGGATTTCCTGCATAGACAGGGTGCGTCATAATCTGTGCCTGACCAAGGCGTGGTTCATAATATATCCCTCTTTAAAAAAGCTCCTGCATCATTCCGATCTGTCTGGCAGTCACTGCAATATTTCTTTTTCTCCGAGACCAACCCTTTATTCTTTCGTGCGTTTTGAAACCAATACAGAGAATCTTGACTGATTCTGGCTTCTTCATTCGGCCCCATCGGGCTGTGTGACACCCCCGGGGGTAAAATGGTAGCTTATGGTTAACGATTCCCGGCTGGTCAGGACGTAAATTATAAATTTGAAAAAAGAGGACACCTGTCATTTTTTTGCGCGGCAATATATGCTATGATATGAAAAAGCTAAATCGTAACTGTTTACAACGGCGGGCCACAGACTGTCCACTGCTTACGCAGCCTTCTGTTTTTCTATATTGCTGTCGTTCTGAATAGTTACACAAAATCAAAGGAGGAAAACAAAATGCCAACACCACATATTCAGGCCCAAAAGGGGGAAATCGCAAAATCCGTGATCATGCCCGGAGATCCGCTGAGGGCAAAATTTATAGCGGAGAATTTTCTGGAAAACCCGAAGCTGATCAATGAAGTCAGAAATATACTGGGCTATACAGGAACCTATCAGGGAAGCCCGGTCACTGTTATGGCCAGCGGCATGGGCATGCCGTCCATCGGAATCTATTCCTATGAGCTGTTTACACAATACGATGTGGAGAGCATCATCCGCGTCGGGTCGGCGGGCGCATACAGCGGGGAACTGAACGTATACGACATCGTGCTGGCGGACAGCGTATGGAGCGAATCCAGCTTCGCCAGAACCCAGAACGGATTCATCGGGGATGTGATCCTCCCGGATCCGGAACTGAACCAGAGGATCAAAGACGCGGCGGAGAGCCTGCAGATTCCGCTCACTCCGACAAAGATCCATTCCAGCGATGTATTTTACTGCGAGAGCAGTATGCCGGATTACAAGGAAATCCATGACAAGCATGGCTGCACCTGTGTAGAGATGGAGAGCTTCGCCCTCTTCCACAATGCATCCGTCCTTCATAAAAAAGCTGCCTGCCTGCTGACTATTTCCGACTCTTTCGTTACAAACGAAAAAATTTCCTCGGAGGAACGTCAGAAATCCTTTACCGGGATGATGCGCATTGCGCTGGAGGCATGCCGCTGATCGGCAGAGCATGACCTTTTGACGCTTGTATCAACAAATAAAGTATTTACAGCAAAAAAGGAGGAAACTGACTTGAAATATAACCGTATCTTTGTGATCGTTTTAGATTCCCTAGGAATCGGAGCCATGCCAAATGCGCGCCTCTACGGTGATGAGGGCTGCGATACACTGGGGCACATTGACCCGCATATGCCGGGATTTCAGATCCCGAACCTGGCGAAAATGGGGCTGACCAGGCTGCATCCCCTGACTAATGTAAAGACTCCTGACCATCTGATTGGCCACTGGGCAAGACTGTTTGAGGCCAGTGTGGGAAAAGACACCATGACTGGCCACTGGGAGATGATGGGCCTCTATATTACAAAGCCATTTCAGACATTTACGGAAACCGGCTTTCCGGATGATCTGATCCAGGAGCTGGAAAAACGGACCGGCCGCAAGATCATCGGCAACAAGTCCGCCAGCGGTACAGAGATCCTGGAGGAGCTTGCGGAGCAGGAGATCGCCACCGGAAATATGATCGTCTATACATCCGCGGATTCCGTGCTGCAGATCTGCGGAAACGAAGAAACCTTCGGCCTGGATGAGCTGTACCGCTGCTGCGAAATCGCACGGGAGCTGACTATGCGGGACGAATGGAAGGTGGGCCGGGTGATCGCGCGCCCCTATATCGGAAAGAAAAAGGGAGAGTTCAAGCGGACCGCCAACCGCCACGATTACGCGCTGAAGCCCTATGGCCGCACGATACTCGACGTGATGAAGGAAAACGGCCTGGACGTGATCGGCGTCGGCAAGATCCGGGACATTTTCGATGGGGAAGGTATCACAGAAACACACAAATCCAAGAGCAGCGTTCACGGGATGGAGCAGACCATTGAGCTGCAGGATAAGGACTTCCATGGGCTCTGCTTCACGAATCTGGTGGATTTTGACGCCCTCTGGGGACACCGGAGAGATCCGGTGGGCTACGGCAGAGAGCTGGAAAAATTCGACGTAAACCTGGGGAAATTTTTAAGCCGCATGAAGGATACCGACCTGCTGATGATCACCGCAGACCACGGAACCGACCCCACCTTCAAGGGCACAGACCATACAAAAGAGATCGTTCCGCTGCTGATGTATTCGCCGTCCATGAAGGAAAGCGGAGGACTTGAGGATCAGAAGAGCTTCGCTGTGACAGGGGCGACGATTGCGGAGAACTTCGGACTGCAGATGCCCGAGGGGACGATCGGGGAATCGCTGCTGGGAAAAATAGCGGATTATTAAAGCATACGAGATAAACAAGAAATTGTGCATATAAAAGTTCGGATTTGTTCTCATGGATATGCAGACACGGGAGGGGATAGCGCGGTAAAGCGCTATCCTGTTCCGAACAGTTCCTTATTCAAACCTGCGGAACGCCCTCCGCAGCAAAAAAGAATTCAGCAAAGCAACCCCCGAAAATCCGATGACAAACCACGTAAACCCGACAATCCTGAAATCAATAAATATGGTAAACGCGCCGGCCAGCGACAGGACGACCAGGAGCAGGAGGGTATAGGGAAGCTGCGCGATACTGATGATAAACGCGTTTTTCAGCGAGTTTTTGATGGTATTTTCAAACCGGGCAATATACGGGAAAATGTAAATTGCGGGAAATAATAACAGAATACTCACGGCAATCAGAAGAAAGGAAAAAATCTGCTGAAAGGAGCCTCCCATCATTCCAACGGCACGGTAATCCATCCAGAGGACGATGCCTGCGAGCAGCAGGATCATCCAGGAAATGGTACTGTGCCTGAAATTATTTTTAAAAGCCCGGAAAAAGGACGAGAAAATGTAGCTTTCCTCATTCTTCGCCATTTTCAGAGTCACGGAATACAGGGCGGTTGCAGATGCCCCGATGGTGACAATGGGGATTGAGCAGATCAGAAAGAGGAAATTCAGGATAAACAGGTCGGTTAACCTGGATAAAAACTGCATGATCGGACTGTCGTAATTAAAAAATTTCATTGGTAGGCCTCCTTGAGCTTTATTTATGCCCGCGAAGCAACGAGCCAAGTAGCCATGCTTGCATGGATATTTGGCGACTGCCGCGAGGGTTGCTAAGTGCCAGTGGCACTTGTTCAGCAACGACCGAAACGGAGTGTAGACCAAATACCCCGCAGCTTGCCGCGCTGGAATTTTGATGCCCCGTCAGCTTGCTGCGGGGTATTTGACTGACCACATGTTCTTTAAATAATTGATTCAGTGTGAGTCCTCCTTCCTCAAAAAAGAACTTCTTAAGATTATAGCACGATATTTCACTTTTTACTAATCATTTTGCGGTCCTGATAAAAAAACATAAGAAAAGAGACAAGGATTCAGAAAACAGGTACATTTCAGAAAATCGAAAACAGGCATTCTGTCAGCCCCGGGATATACCACAGGCCGCGCCAGGTATAATCTGACGCGGCCTGAAAGATTTCCAACCGTACACTTGGAATATATTTATCGTTTCACCTTCACCACAATTTTTTTCACCCGGCATTTCTCCCAGGCGATACACCGGGGCTTGTGGGCATCCTCCGGAGGCACGACGGCAAGGTCGCCGGCTTCCAGAAGAATCTGCCCGCTGTCTCCGGGATCATCAAAAAATACCAGATCTTTTTCCTGATCATAGGGGGCCTTTTCTTTCAGGCCCTCCCGTTTCACATATCCAAACATTTCCCTTCCATAGACCACGTACTGGATATCGAAGTACCGGTCATGCGCTTCGAACGCACACTCCTCCCACGGCATCGTGGTATATTCCTGGACATTCGCGAAAACCTCGTTTCCGTCGATCTGCGTAATTCCCACCGGAAGGGCTTCCAAATCTTCCGTCCTTAAAAAATGATATGCCTTTGTAAATTTTTCTGACAGGTAGTTGTATTTGTCAGCAAGTTTCAGATTTGTTGTGAGCATGATTTTTCCTCCGTTTATTCCGCAAAAGTTCATTTCTGTTAGATTCTTGTTATCAGCCGCCGCTCGTTCTGTTACGATTCACAGTTTGCCAGCCTGAATATCCATCTGCGGCGGCCGTGCTTAGAATATCCATCTTTGGCGGCGGCCGTACTTAGAACAGATTCGGAAACAACGCCGTCGGTATTGCCAGAAATACATCGGAGAATACGATCATCAGCGCCAGCACCGCAATAGATGACAGGAAGTAGGGCAGTACTCCTTTGAACGAATCCTCAATACTGATCCCGCTGATAGACCCGGCCAGCAGCAGGCACAGGCCGTAGGGCGGTGTGACCAGTCCAAGGGCCAGTGTCACGACTACGATCAGCCCAAGGATGATGGGGCTGACGCCCAGGGCGGTGGCGGAGGGCAGGATGATCGGCACAAACAGGATCATGGTCGGAACCGCGTCCATAAAGGTTCCCACGAACATGAAGAACAATACCACCACGATCAGGAATACCAGCTTTCCGCCGGGCATTCCGACGAAGATTCCCTGTACCTTTTCATTGAGCTGGTAGTAGCTCATCAGCTCTCCCAGGGCATTGGCGGCGGCCAGGGCGAAGAGGGATAGGGAGGAAAGCTTCATGGTCTCGATCAGGATCGCCGGGATGCGGCTGATCTTGATGGTGTGGTAGAAAAAGATTCCGATGATCAGTGCGTAGACACAGGCAACCGCCGCAGATTCCGTGGGGGTAAACAGCCCGGACACGATACCGCCGATCAGGATGATGGGGGTCAGAAGCGCCGGGAGCGAGGTCCAGATCTGTTTCAGCACTTCTTTGGTGGGTACCTTTTCCCCTTTTGGGAAATTCTTTTTCTTAGAGTACAATACAACCACAAGCATCATGGCCAGGCCCAGCATGATTCCGGGGATCAGTCCGGTCATGAACAGGGCGCCGGTGCCAACGTTGGCAATTCCCGCATAGACCACCATGGTAATGCTGGGCGGGATGATGGAGCCCAGGGTGGAGGACGCGGCGGTGACGCCCACGGCCGTTCCTTTGTCATAGCCCTGTTTTTCCATGGCAGGAATCAGGATTTTTCCGATACCCGCAGTGTCCGCCTGGGAAGATCCGGAGATTCCGGCAAATATCATGGATACCAGGATATTTGCATGGGCCAGGCCGCCCCGCACGTGGCCTACAGAGGACTTGCACACGTCGATCAGACGGTCGGAAATGGAACCTTCGTTCATCAGGTTGGCCGCCAGGATAAACAGCGGCACGGCCAGCAGGGTGAAGCTGTTCAGTCCGTTGAACATTTTTGTAAATACGACACTGTTGGGGATGATCGGAAGGGCCGCGATTCCCGCGAAGGACACGAAGCCGAGGGCATAGGAAATGGGAACACCGATCAACACAAATATTACAAAAAGAACGATCAATAAAATCTGCATACTATTTTCCTCCCTGTTTATTCAGCAAAGCTTTCACATCCTCGACGATCTGTCCGATCAGGTACAGAGCGGAGGTCGCTCCGCAGACCGGAATACACAGCCAGGTCGGACCCCGTTTGAAATCCGGGATGCTTACCCACCGGTAATTCCAGAACTGGATCGTAACCCGGAATCCGTAATAGAACATCAGGATTGACACCACCAGCATGATAAGCGCGATCACGATTCCCAGGATCTTTTTCAGCTTTTCGTTGGTGAGCTTGTCGCTGACCGATGTAAACGCAAAATGCTGTTTTTCATAGACCATGGCCGCGGCCCCCATGAATGCCGCCCAGATAAATGCGTACATGGACACATCTTCGGTCCAGATGGCGGCGATGCCTGCGTACCGGCAGCCCATTTGGATCACAATGCTTCCCAAAAAGATACACAAAAAGATTCCGCCCACTGCAATTTGGATTTTCTGCAGATAACTCAATGCTTTCTTCATTGTTACTCTCCTTCCTTGCGCACCATATCCAGATACCCCTGCATTCCGTATTTTTCTGCAAATTGATCCTGGATCGGGATGGCAATCTCCTGAAATGCTTTGATATCCACGTCCTCAAATTCTGTAATGTCCGCGCCGTCAGCCGCCACCTGGGCCTTGGATTCCTCGTACATATCATAGGTCACCTGACGGTTTTCCTCGGTGGCAACGCGGCAGGCTTCGTCAAACCAGCCCCTTTGCTCCTCGGTCAATGCATCGTAAAACGGTCCTGTGGTCAGGAATAAACGGGTGGTGTAGTCGTGATGCGTTTCGCTGACATATTTTCCGTTGTCCGTCTTGTGGTGCTCCTTTAAACGAAAGCTGGTGTAGTCATTTTCCGCGGAGTCCACGACGCCCTGGCTCAGCGCCTGGTACAGCTCGCCCCATGCCACAGAGGTGGGGATCGCCTGGCAGCTTTTCCAAAATTCCTGCACCACCGGGGTGCTCTGGGTACGGATGGTCATGCCTTTCAAGTCGGAAGGCGCAGTCACCGGTTTCTTTCCATAATAATCGCGGACGGAGCAGGTCCAGTATCCCATGATCTTAAAGCGGTCGTTCATTTTTTCGCTCAGCAGATCGCTCATCCCCTGTCCAAATTCGCCGTCTACGCAGGCTTCCCAGTGGTCGAAGCTGTCAAACAGATACAGCAGGGAAAACATATCGATCTCGTTTACGCCCAGCAGAGTCATGAATCCGGGGGATGCGACGGTCAGGTGGATGGCGCCCAGCTCCAGCTTTTCCACCAGTTCGGATTCATTTTCACCGAGAGTTCCGTGGTGCAGGGTGGCCGTTGCCCGTCCTCCGGAAACCTCCTCCAGCACTTCCTTGAAGCGGATTGCCGCTTTGGTATAGGGATTTTCCAGGGAGGTCTGGTTGTGGGCCAGGATGATGTTCAGCTCCGGCGCGGGCTTGCCGTCCTGGGAACCGCCGGAGGACCCGCATCCGGTCAGGCCGGTCAGCAGCATCAGCGCTGCCAGACAGAAGCAGCAGAATTTTTTCATGATGGTTTACCTTTCCTTTCTATTAATGAACGATGTCCTTTCTATTAATTAGCGATGTTCTTTCTGTTAATGAACGATGTCCTTTCTATAAATGAACAATGTTCTTTCTATATTAACAATATCCTTTGCTTACATGTTCAGAACGGATTCCCAGACTTCCTCGATCACCGGGATTCCGTTTTTCATATTGTCCAGGATGTTCTGCGACTCCATCTCGCCCGGGTATAATACGTCTTTGCCTTCCTGGATGGGCTGGGAGGATTTTATGTCGGCAATGATCTCATTCACGATTCCGTCGGTCAGCTCCGTGCTGTTTGCCTTGGAGGGGTCAATGGCGATCATGACCTGGGAAAGGCCGACCTCATCCCCAAAGGTTCCGATCTTATTCACCGAATTGCCGTTTGTGAGGACGGTTGCGATCAGATCCAGGGCGATGGAAATTCCGCTGCCCTTCCAGTAGCCCATGGGGAGCACCCGCCAGGTCTTCTCAATCTCCGCAGGATCGGTGGTGAGATTGCCGTTTGTATCATAACCTCCGGGCACCGGAAGCTGGATTCCTTTCAGCCTGCAGTCCTCGATCTTTCCATAGGAGAACTGGGAAACGGCGCAGTCGATGACTACATGGCGGCCGTCGCTTCTCGGAACGGCGAAGATCAGGGGGTTGTTGCCGATCTTCCGATCCATGCCTCCCCAGGCCGGCATATTCGGCATGGTGTTGGACCAGCAGATTCCGATGCATCCCTGGTCCGCCGCCTGGAAGCCGTAGCTGCCGCCCCGCATCCAGTGGTTGTTATTTCCCAGGGCAACGATTCCGATGCCGTATTCCTTCGCAAGCCCGCAGGCCCTGTCCATAGCCAGCTTTGCGTTCAGCGGGCCGAACCCTCTGTGGCCGTTCCAGCGTTCCATGGCGCCCAGCTGCAGCTCGCAGGTGGCTGCGATATCCGGATCAATCTCGCCTTTTTCCAGGTAGCTCACCACTCTGGGAAAACGGTTCAGTCCGTGGGAATACACTCCCGCCAGGCTGTTCTGGGCAAAGATTTCCGCCGCCGCTTCGCCACGCTTCTCGCTGAATCCTTTCTTTACCAGTATTCGTTTAAATTCCTTTACCATGGTCTCATAAGGTACACGCTTCATATCTCAAATCCTCCTGTAATAAAATGATTGTTTGCAATCGGTTTCTTTTTTGCTGCTTTAATTGTGCTATTATTACTATGAATCTCGTTTTGCAATCGATTGCTTAACTTGGATTTATAATAGCACATAGGGGAATGGTTTTCAACAAGAATCTAAACGTCGTTTTTTACATTATTTCAGGGCGAAAATTGTGCATATTTAACAAAAGATAAAAGGGTGGATTATTTTTGGGCGATTTTAGATGGGGCGGAAGAAAATAATTTTGCAATCGATTGAAAATGTGAATTGATTGCAGAAAGAAGAAAGTCAGTGATGAGATGTCGTACAAATGTGAGGATAACCGGCAGGTAATCCGGAAAAATTCCCGCCTGTACGGTTGGATCACTTGAAGATGCTCCAACCTGCTCATACATTCGCAAAATCCCTGCTATCGCACGTTTGCGTCTGCTAATGCAGCCGTACAGATGGGAAAATTCTGTTTCGCGCAAAGCGGCCGCCGGCAGTAAAATTGCCGGCGGCCGTTATCATAAGGAGGACTGCGGAGTTTCCTTTGGCGGCTTCAGCTCATGGCATGGGTTCCCGGCTCAGTACGCTGCTTTTTCATGGATCGTATGAAGCAGCATATGTGCCTTATGGGAATTTGGATTTCCAAAGAAGCGTTCATACATGGTCCGGACGTCCGGATTTTCGTGTGAAAAGCGCAGCTCTGCCTGCTGATCCAGATCGTAGAGTTTTTTCCCACGCTCAAAGGCCCGCTCTTCCCCGTCGTGGATGGGCTGGCCGCCGCCGCCCACGCATCCGCCCGGGCAGGCCATCACTTCTACAAAATCATACTGGACTTCCCCTCGCAGGATTCTGTCGAGCAGCGAGCGGGTATTGCCAAGCCCGCTGACCACGGCGGTTCGGACGGTGATGTCGTCGATCTGGAAATCCGCTTCCATCACGCCGTTGTTCTGGTTGAAGCCCTGGCTGCGTACTTTTGAAAATGCGTCTGCCGGGGGATTCTTTCCTTTGAGCAGGAAGTAGGCGCTCCGAAGGGCCGCTTCCATCACGCCGCCGGTGGCTCCGAAGATGACGCCTGCTCCGGTGCCTTCCTGCATGGGACGGTCTCCGGGGATGTCCTCCAAAGTCTTCGGATTGATGTGGGCTGAGCGGATCATTTTCACCAGCTCCCTTGTCGTAATCACCGCGTCCACGTCATGTCCCGCATATTCCTCATAGAACAGTTCCATCTCCCGTTCGGCCTTTTTTGCCACGCAGGGCATTACGGATACGGTGTAAATCCGTTCCGGGGCGACTTTGAGCTGTTCTGCAAAATACGTTTTCATCACCGACCCGAACATCTGCTGGGGGGATTTGGCGGTGGAAAGATATTTTACCAGGCCGGGATACTGGGTTTTGATAAAACGAATCCAGCCGGGGCAGCAGGAGGTGAACATGGGCAGATGCTTCAGCTCCCCGGATGTGAACCGTTTGATAAATTCCGTGCCTTCCTCCATGATCGTCAGGTCTGCGGAAAATGTGGTGTCAAAGGCATAGTCCACGCCCATTTTTTTCAGAGAATCCAGGATTTTTCCGATGGTGGCTTCGCCGCGCGTTAGTCCCAGTTGTTCTCCCCATGCGGCACGCACCGCAGGGGCTACCTGGACCGCCACGATCTTGTCGGGATCGGCAATGGCATCCCACACCGTTTCCGTATCGTCCCGTTCACGCAGCGCGCCCACCGGACAATGGGTAATGCACTGGCCGCAGAGGGCGCAGTCCGCCTCCTCGATGCTGCGCAGCCGAGATACGTTGACTGTGGTTCGGGAGCCGGTGCCCTCCACATCCCAGACGCCCAGCCCCTGTACTTTTTCGCAGATCTGCACGCAGCGCATACATTTGATACATTTGGCGGAGTCGCGGATGAGCGGGAACGACTGGTTCCATTTCTGATGTTCCAATGTCTGCTTATAAGGGATCTGTAAAATGTTCAGGTCGTTGGCCGTTTTCTGCAGGCTGCAGTTTCCGCTTCTTGCGCAGGTCACGCACCGGCAGTCGTGCTGGGAGAGGATCAGCTCCACGGTGGTTTTTCTGTGCTTCCGAACCTTGGGGCTGTTGGTGTAAATGACCATGCCGTCCTCTGCCGGGTTGTTGCAGGAGGTGATCAGCTTTTCCTTCCCCTCCAGCTCCACCACGCACACGCGGCAGGCCGCAATCTCATTGATATCTTTCAAATAGCACAGCTTCGGGATATGGATTCCGTTTTGTGCGGCAGCCTCCATGATGGTGGTATTCTCCTGTACCGAAATCTGTTTTCCGTTAATTGTAAGATTTACCATATTTTTTCTCTGCCTCCTTTGAAGATTCCATATCCAAAATGATCACACCGCAGGCAGCGGGATGCCTCCTGCTTTGCTTCCTGCTCCGTCATGCAGTTTTCCACGCCGTCAAAATCACGAACCCTTTCGCAGGCTTCCCGCTCCGTAAGATTTACGCGGCCGCAGGGGGTACGGTCCCGGAGGTTCGCTTCCGGGATCTCTACGTCGCAGGAAATCTGGTGATGGAAGCCCAGGTATTCGTCGATATTTGCAGCTACCACCTTTGCGGCCGCAATAGCTTTGATCACGGACGCCGGGCCGCTGGCACAGTCCCCGCCTGCAAAGACGCCGGGCATATGCTCAAAGGCTCCCGTACTTCTGGTCACGATCTTGCCCCGTTCTACCGGGATTCCGGCTTCTTCAAAATGCCGGGTTTCAATGTTCTGCCCGATGGCAACGACCAGGATGTCGCAGGGTATGTAAACGTCCGGCTCTCCTGTGGGACGGATGCCTGCCCGCCCGTTCTTGATGGAGCTGACCATCTGGGGCGTCACATAGATTCCCCGGATTTGGTTCTTATCATCAATATCCAGTGATGCGGGCGCTTTCAGGGTCTGCAGCTCGATGCCCTCGGCTACCGCGCCTTCGATCTCGTCGGGAAGCGCCGTCATGTCCGCCGTCCGCCTTCTGTAAACGATGCTGACTTTTTTTGCGCCCAACCGTTTGGCGGTACGCACCGCGTCCATGGAAACATTTCCGCCGCCGATCACGGCCACTTCTTTTCCGGTCAGATCCATGATTTTGCTGCTACCCACATCCCGGAGAAATTGAACCGCGGACAGGACGCCTTCTGCGTCTTCCCCTTCCAGTCCCAGCTTTTTGTCCGTGCTCGCTCCGATGGTGATCAGTACGGCGTCATATTCTTCCCGGAGCTGCTGGATGGTGATATCCCGGCCGATCTTCAGGCCGTGCCTGACTTCCACTCCGGTCTTTAATACGGCCTGGATGTCCTGGTCGAGCCGGTCTTTGGGAAGCCGGTAATTGGGGATTCCGTAGCGGAGCATGCCTCCCAGCTTGGGAAACATTTCGTAGATCACGGCCTGATGCCCCATGAGCTGTAAATAATAAGCCGCGCTCAATCCGCCCGGGCCGCCGCCCAGGATGGCGATCCGTTTTCCGGTGGAAGGCGCCCGCTCCGGCGGATCGACCTCTCCCGCAAAATCTGCCGCAACCCGTTTCAAGCCGCAGATGTTGACGGAATCATCCATCATATTCCTGCGGCACCTGGCTTCGCAGGGATGCTCGCAGATAAAACCGCAGGTTGTGGGGAACGGGTTATCCTTCCGGATCAGCCGGATGGCGTCCCCATACCTTCCCTCGCTCACCAGCGCAATGTACCCGGGAATGTCCACGTGTGCGGGACACAGGGAAACACAGGGGACGGGCTGGCTGTAGGCGCAGGTGCAGCGGCCGTTTTGGATGTGCTCCACATAGTCGTCGCGGTAGCCGATCAATCCCTTGTAAACCATGTTCGCGGCTTCATAACCGATGGCGCAGTCCGCGGATTCCATAATGGAAAGGGCGGTCTGCTCCATGATTTCCAAAGTCTCCATTGCCGCGTTGCCGTCCAGTACATCCCGGATCAGTTGGTTCAGTTGTCCGAGACCGATCCGGCAGGGCGTGCATTTTCCGCAGGTCTGGGCATGGCACAATTCCAGAAACGCCCTGGCCATATCTACCGGACACAGTCCCGGAGGGCTGGATTCGATTCTTCGCTCCAGATCTTTGTAAAGCTCTTCTATGACAAGCCTTGCTCTCTTGGGCGAAGCGATTTCTAGTCTGCTCATTTTACTACTCATCCTTTCTATTGCGATAAATTATTTTTGTAATAATAAATTATCATACAAAAAAATAGTCTGTCAACATTTGTTATTATTAAGACAATATTGATAAATAATTAACTATAAACTGTCTTTTTAGTGAAATGTTTGCCATAATTTGGGAGATTTTGCGAAAGTGTGAAAAAACGATCCGTGAAAAATGAATAAAGATTGATAAAAAATTATTTTGTTGACAAAAATTTTGAAATTTGATATGATCGGTCGCAAGACATCAGGAAACAAAAATTGAATGGAGGTAATTTTATGCAGCATTTACGAAGGATGGAAGACAGAGTGGTTATGCTGACCGGAGGAGGCGGCGGGATCGCCAGAGAGGTGGCCCGCGCATTTGCAGATGAGGGGGCAAGCCTGATCCTGACCGATATTTTCCCGGACGGGATGGAACGGACGAAGCGGGAGCAGGAGGAGGATTATGGGGCAAAGGTGCTTCCCCTTGTGATGACGGATAAACTGGCCCAATGGGGGAAGGAAAACCCGGAAATGTTCAAAAGAAACCTGGATGAGATCCCTCTGGGGAGATATGGAGACGCCCAGAAGGACATCGGAAAGGTGTGCGTATTCCTTTCCAGCTATGACGCAAAATATGTCACCGGGGATACGCTCTTTATCCAGGGCGGCGTGGGGATGAAGCCGTGACGTCTTCTGACCGGCCTTATGTGCTTTCGCGTTCTACAATGTCTGACAGCAGCATGATCTTCCGGGGGTTCTGCCGCCCTTCGATGGCGTCGATCAGGATTCTTGCCGCTTCGGATGCCATTTCCGTCATCTTGTTATCCAGTGAGGTGAAACGGGGGCAGCTTAATTCTCCGTAGATGGTATTGTCGATCCCGATGACCGCCATTTCATCCGGAATCCGGACGCCTGCGTCCCAGAAGGCGCGCATCCCGCCTGCGGCGACCAGGTCTTCAGAATAGATCACGCTCTGGACGTCCGGATGCAGGCTTAATAACTGCCGGGTCAGTTCATATCCGCTTTCCCTGGAGGGCTCTCCGCCCAGGATTACCAGGGAATCTTCGGAACGGCCGCAGCGGAGCATGGCGCGCTTGAAGCCCTTGAGCTTTTCACGGCTGCTGGGGGTGTCCAGTTCTCCGATAAACGCGGCATTTCCTTTTCCTTTTTTGACCAGCAGGTCTACGCAGTGCTCCACACCGTCACATTCGTCTACCAGGACGCAGTATACGTTTGGCAGGTCGAAACGTCCGTTGGCAAACACCACGGGGATATTTGCAAAATGTTCCCGGATGCCGTTTTCCACTGCCTCATTCTGAAAGACGGAGCCTACCATCAGGACACCGTCCACCCGGCGCTGCTCCAGGATGCGGATAGCTTCGAGCATTTCCCCGGCATGGGAACCGGCGTTCAATATAATGCCGCAGTAGCCTTTCCCGCGGAGATATTTTTCCACGGCATAGGTCAGGTCGGTGTGGTGCGCGCTTCGGATATCAGCCAGCAGGATGCCGATCAGCCGGGTGTTCTTGTTGACCAGGCCCCGGGCGTTCTCGTCGGGGGTGTAGTTGTGCTCTTTCAGCAGGGCTTTCACTTTTTCCCGCGTGGCTTCCCGGATTCCCGGCTTGTTGTTGATCACGCGTGATACGGTGCTTGCGGATACGCCGGCAAGCTCGGCGATATCGTAGATTGTCATGATGCTCTCCTGGTTTCTGTTTTGTTAAAGATGAATGAATCAGCAAAAAATTAAGATACGCAGCACCGGCAGCCCTCTGCTCATCCCTTTTTTACCAGACATTTCTTCTGGAAAAATGCAATCCCCAGCCGGCCCGCCTTCTTATATCCATCGCGTTCCCTTTCTTGGATGCCAGGAGCCGGCGCCGGACTTCTTTTCTGCGGATTCTTCTTGAAGTGATTGTAGCGCGAAAACAAAATCAATGCAAGAGGATTTCTGGATACATAGAGGAGCCGCCACAGGGAGGTGGCGAAGCTGATTCGAAATTCTATCAGAACCCTTTCATCATACGCGTGGACATCAGGCAGCTCTCTCCATTGGTAAAATAGATGATCCGTTTTTTTGAGTCTATTTCCTTTATATTATTTTTATTGACCAGAAATGACCGGTGGCAGCGCACAAAATCACCGCCTAATGTGCCTGCCAGTTCTTTTATGGTGCCGGAAAATTCAATCTGCCGGTCTCTCGCGTGAAGAATGACTTTATGGATATTCACGGAAGTTTCAAAAAAGAAAATATCCTCATGATCCACGCTGATCTTTCTTCCGCCCGCTTCCACGGTATAGACTTTATGCGTCTTGTTGGTCTGGAGCGTATATCGTTCCATGGCATTTAACAGACATTCCCGGATCTTTACTTTCGCTTCGGCAGGGCTGTCCTTTAATACAAAGTCCATTGCCTCCACCCGGTACTGAAAGGTCATGTAGCTCAGTTCCGAATGCGCGGTTATGAAAATGATGAAACCGCGGGGGTCAAACAACCGGATCTGCTGAGCCAGCTTCATTCCGTTTATGTCGCTGTTCAGGTCAATATCCAGGAAATAAATGCCTGTGTTCCGGCTGCTCCTGATCTTTTCCAGCAGCGCGTAGGGATCGCCCGTATCTAAAGCGAGCCGCATATCCAGTTCTTCGATCAGGACGGCATTTTGAATGGTCTGCACGATCGTCCGTCTCTGCGCGTCTTCATCATCGCACACAAAAATATCCAGCATAGGATGTCACTCCTTTCATGCCAGACTGCATCGTCAATTGGAGTCAACGCAGTCCGATGGAAATGAAAAATCAGACAGAAAATTTCATCGAAATATAAGGAACAGTCAGTACGCCAGTTCCATATGCTGCATGAAACAGCCCCGCTGTATGGAGGTTTCCAGCAGCACATTGTCATAAGAACTGAGGATCTTCTGCACATTGGACAGTCCGATCCCCTGATGGCCGAGCTTTGTACTGACACCTTTCTGCTTTAACTTGTTCAGCATCAGGCCGTGATCCTGGAAGCAGTTGCTTATGATGATGGACACTCCGGACTGATTCTGAATGATATTTAAGCCCATTTGCGGCTGGTCTGTCTCCAGCGCGGCTTCCACCGCATTGTCCAAAAAGATTCCCAGTATTCTGGCAAGATCTACGGTGTCGATCATAAAACGTTCCACCCGGTCGGGTATATCGATCGTGACATCAATCCCTGACTCATGGGCATAGATTATTTTGGCGGAGAGCAGGCTTTTGATCTCCAGCACGCCGATGTTGCCAAGCTGGTTCAGCTTGTAATCCCCCTGGTCAATCAGATTCTTCGTCGGAAAGATTTTATTTTCAAAATAGTTCTTCAATTCGTCCATATCGCCATGTTCAATATAGCCGGACATTGAGAGCAAAATGTTCACGTAATCATGCTTAAAGGAACGCAGACCGCTGTACATGGCTTCCAGATTGTGCGTATAGTCCTGCAGATCCTCCATGGCTTTCTGCTTTGCCTCCGCCTGCGTCTGCTCCTGCCAGAAACGGCGCATGGCCAGAAGCAAAAAAAGCATGACAAGCAGATACCCTGAAATATGTAAGGCATTATTATAGATCATCCTGCCTACAGAGCCATTTTGCCCTGGGATCAGATCATCAAACAGATAGATGGTGATCAAGAGCAGCAGTGCGGCGTCGATCAGATACCACGTCTGCTGAAAGCGCAGGATCCCCTTGCCGGACAGCAGCAGTTTTTTCAGCAGTCTGCCGCAAAACAGTGTGATCAAATAAAACAGCACAGTGCGGACCAGATTGACACCGAAGGAAATATACCGCATATACTGTGGGTCCGAGAATGCCGGGGGAATCAGCATATGCAGAAGCTCTGACACAACAGCTTCTGTCACAATGGCAAGCACAAATCCGATCATACTCATGCAAACATTCTGGGGCGCGGTATCCCGGCACGTAAGCAGTCCAAACATACAGGCTGCCGCCAGGATTCCGAACAGTCCATATGGGATACAGGACAGGAGCGTAACCGGCATTCCGGCAAGCAACAGCAGCATATAAAGCGCAATCAATGCTTTCAGGCCCATGCGCTGGGGCCACACATTACGAATGGCAAGGGAAAGCAGAAAAAAAGACAGCAGCATTTCGACTAATTCCTCCCGTTCGGATTTTCCATCCTGATTATAATTTGTCGCCAATTTTCGTGAGAAAATTGATGACCTGCTTACGCTTCAGCGCAATGCTTATTATACTGTATTTGATTCTCTGTATCAAGCGCTGTTCAGCGAAAATGATGAATAAGTGCATGCTTTGCCGGGAAAAAAACGCGCTTATTCACGAAGCGGGGCATTTTATGACGACTTTGAGAGAATGCGTGCTTTCTCTGGTATACTGTTCTGTGATAAGGAGCTGTAGAAAAATAATGGATACAGATCCTGAATACATAGTTACTTTGGAAGGAGACGGGAAGTATGAAGAAGAATCTTTTAAAAGCAGTTGTTGTCGTAGTGGGAGTCATGATCGTTGATATAGTCATCAATGTGATCTGCAATATAAATGGGGTTGACTTAAATTCGATATCGAATACTTTCGTGGCAGTTATGTTTGCTATGCTTCTTTATAATGTATGGATCAAGGATAACAAAAGTGAGTAGTGGCCAGGGCTATAGCAGTTGAGAAGAGGAGCGGTCAGCCTGTGACAGGCTCCTCTGAACGATATGATATTTTACAGGTTTTCTTATAACATGCGATTCCGCATTCGATCTGAAGCGGCAGTTCCCTTCTGCGCACAATAAACCCAATAACATTCATGAAATGATTGTACCGCGAAAACAAAATCAGTGCAAAATGAGATTTTGAGCAACCGATATCTATAAGTATTCCATTTGGAATCCTGCTGCGGTATAATGGAATCCATTCATAAGATCAGAACACGAGGAGGAACAGAAACATGATATTTGAACGTAAAATGATCCATTTGAAGGACGGCCGCACATGTGTACTGCGTCCAGCGGAAGCAGAGGATTCGAAGGCAATGATCGAATGCCTTCGGATCGTCTCTTCCGAAACCCCATTTCTCCTCAGAAATGAGGATGAGGTTACAATGACAATTGAAGCAGAAGAACAGTTTTTAAAAGCGAAAAGCGAGGATCCGCATGAAATTATGATGGCGGCAGAAGTGGACGGTGAGCTTTCGGGAAACTGTGCGATCATGTCCGTCGGCAGTCTGCGCCGCGTCTCCCATCGGTGCGGATTTGCGATATCACTGAAAAAAGCCTATTGGGGACTTGGTATCGCATCCGCATTGATGGAGTACGCATTTATTCTGGCGAAGGAAATGGGCTATGAGCAGGTGGAGCTGGAAGTGGTTGACGGAAACGAGCGGGCAAAAAGCCTTTATAAACGATTCGGTTTTCAGGAAACCGGAAAAAACTACCGTTCCCTCAAGTACGATGACGGCAGCTATCGGGATGAATACAGGATGGTAAAAATCCTGCATTGAATGGCTATTGATTTTAGGATACTTCTTATCTTGATGGAAGTATATCCATTGTATATATTTATACTAAGCGCCACAAGAGAACGCGCGGAGGTGATCCCGGAGGAGCTCCGTTTTACTCCGGCAACGGCGTCCCGCCATATGGGAATCCTGCTTTTCAACCATTTTGTGACGGTGGAGAAGAAGGACGGGAAGGTATATTACCGGCTGAACAGTGAGACGATTGCATATAAAATCAGCAGGACGGTTTCTAAATTACCGCTCTGCTGACAGACCTGCCTGCTTTCAGGAATTTGTCGTTGTAGATTTTTTAACCAGTATATTCGGGACAATGGTTTCACAGGGGATATAATTATCAAATCCATCCAAAGCCAACTGAGCCATCAGCCGGATATTCTGCGCCACTGAAGTGATCGGGTAGGTGGCACATTCTGAAATCGGCGTATTGTCATAGCCGATGATCTCCGCCTCATCAGGAACTGCCAGGTGTTTTAAAATGCACTGCTGTTCGAACAGCCGGGCAATGTCGTCATTGGAGCAAAAAACTCCCCATTTTTTTCCTTTATATTTCAGAAGCAAATCTTCCACCATTTCTTTCATAGCCTGCGCGGCAGACGGTAAAAACGGCTCGGAAAGCTCCCGCCGTATGACCCTCTCATAAGTCTGCCCCTCCATCAGGCATTCAAATCCCACGATCCGTTTAAACGACGGCCATATGGTGGTGTAGTCGTTATTGATATGGATAAAAACTTCACAGTGATTTTCCAACAGAAGCTCAGCGGCCAGTTTTCCGCCGGTGAAATTGTCGCTGTTGATCTGCATAAAATTTCCGCCAGAGCGTTCGATCGTGATAACAGGCACAGGCAGGCCGGCAATCTCTTCCGCGTCAAGCAGCGGGCTTAACAGGAATCCTGAACACCAGCTTTTCTCTGATACTGCCACAGGTGGGATTTGCGCTGCCGCTGTCTGTCATGATGTTTGTAAGCTTTTATGATATTCTCTTAACAGAACATCAATAAAAAACATCAAAGGATAAATTTGGACACAAGTATTCGACCTGTCAAAAAGGCAGGCTTTTAAAGCGGTTATT